>JAJQGR010000232.1 GCA_021200345.1 Lachnospiraceae bacterium
GTTTTCGGTGTTGATCGTGGTGTGCGGTGTGCATTCCGGTCCGGTTGTGGAACTGCTGGAACAGATTGCGGCAGGGCTGATGTAGTGTAGGGAAAGGGTATGAAAATGACGGAAGTTTTGGGACAGATCTGCGGTATGGGGCTGCATTTCACATGGGACGGCATCCGGGCGGTTTTTGTGGCGCTTGCGGTGATCCTGTGGGCGGTGGCCACGTTGTTCAGCAGAGAATATTTTCCGAAGGGCGAGAGGCTGACAGCCTTTTATCTTTCCTGGGCGGCGGCATTTCTGGCAACAGTGGGGTTCTTTGTATCCGCGGATTTTTATACGGCGCTGATCTGCTTTGAGGTTTTAAGCTTTTCCTCCTATCTGTGGGTAGTGCAGGAAAAGGAGGAGCCCGGTTCTAAGGAAGCGGGGGATCTGTACCTGGCCATCAGTGTGATCGGCGGGCTGAGTGCTCTGATGGGGGTGTTTTTACTTTATTCTCTGTTTGGAACGGTGGAATATTCCGCCCTTTACGCGGCGATCCGCGACGAGGCTGCCATGGCCGGCGTGAACCGGGGTCAATTATATGCGGCCGGGATCTGTCTGATGGTGGGATTTGGCGCCAAGGCGGGCGCTTTCCCGATTCACATCTGGCTGCCAAAAGCCCATGCGGTGGCGCCGGCACCGGCATCGGCGGTTTTGTCGGGTATTCTGACGAAAGTGGGAATCTTTGGCATCTGGATGACGAGCCTGTGTGTGTTCTGGAAAAGCGGCGTTTTTTTCTTTGTTTTGCTGGTTTTGGGCATCATAACCATGTTGACGGGAGCGGTGCTGGCCATCTGGTCGGTGGACATTAAGAGGACCTTTGCCTGCTCCAGTGTGTCGCAGATCGGCTTCATTCTGACCGGCATCAGTTGCTTTGGGCTGATGGAGGGGGAGAGTGCCGTGCCGCTTCAGGGTTTTATGATCCATGTGATGAACCATTCTATCGCCAAACTGGTGCTTTTCACTGTGGCAGGCGTGATTGTAAAGCATACTCATTCCAGGAATTTCAATGTGATTCAGGGCTTTGGCCGCAAAAAAACGCTTCTGAAGCTGTGCTATGGCGCAGCGGCGCTCAGTCTTTCCGGCGTGGTGGGCTTTGCCGGCTATGCCAGCAAGACGCTGCTGCATGAGGGGATCACAGAATATGCGGAAATGGTGTCGGAAGGGATAATATCAGCGGCTGTTTTCGGCGGAATGCTGGTACCGGTGCTGAAGGTGGTGGAAATTCTGTTTTTGATTGCGGGCGGCTGCACCTTTGCCTATATGCTGAAGGTTTTCATGGTGGTCTTTGTGGAGAAGAACGCGGATCCCCATGTACAACAGGCTTATGACGAGAACAAATCCTATCTGTCCGGCCCCATGAGGGTGATTTTAGCCTTTCTGTCGATGCTTTTCCCAACGGTGGGCATTCTGGGAAATTCCGTGGCGCAGCTGGTGGGACAAAGAGGAGAAATCTTTCTGGGAGAGAGCTTCGAGAGCGTGCATGTGCAGATTTTTTCCGGCGAAGCGCTGCTTTCCGGCTTGATTTCTCTGTCCATTGGCGCTATCATATACCTGTTCTTTATCCGGAAGGTGCTGGTCAGGGAAAAGGATGGGCACAGAGAGTATCTGTACCGCCGGCAGCACTGGTTTGATCTGGAGCAAAATATTTACAGACCTCTGCTGCTTCATCTGCTGCCTGCAGCAGGCGGTTTTGTGTGCGGGATTCTGGATCGAATGCTGGATGTGACAGTATCAGCTGCGCTGAAGGTTTCCGCCGTGGTATGTATGGCGGCGAACCGGCTGGTGGACAGTGTGGTGGTCTTCCTGCGCAGGACCTTATTTAAAGAATCGCCGGCCTGGGAGGAGCTGAAAGAGGGCAATGCCCTGACGCATCTGGCGGGCAGTTTCCGCAACAGAATGGAAGATGTGCTGGATGTGGTGTTCCAGCGGGAGAAACCCCATAAGGATTATGAACATCAGCTTGCCTCCGGTTATAAGCACATGCAGGAGACCTATCTGCTGATCAGCAGAAGCCTGTCGTTCGGCTTGCTGCTGTTTTGCCTGGGCCTTCTTTTGACGGTATTATATGTGCTGTTTTTCTGACAGGATTCGCTGATGGGAGCATTTGTCATGAAGAAAAAGAAATTCATTGATTTTTTTGAGGATAAGGGCTATATTATCGTGCTGGCTGTACTGGCGCTTGTCATGTTTATTGTGACAGGACGTTTTCTGGAGCTACAGGAGGGTACGGAGGATGGGCTTTCCATGGAAGAGACGATTATGAATCTGGAGAGCGAGGACATTACTTCCATCGGATTTCGCAGCAGTGAAGACGGGGAGTTATATCTTTTTGTACAGGATTCGTCGGGAAGCTGGTACCTGGGATTGCAACCGGACATTGCAATTGTTCAGGAAGCGCCGCAGTATTTTGTAGAGCTGTGCAAAAATATCACCAGCTATTATAAGACGGAAAATGTGGAGGATTTCTCAAAATACGGCATTTCTGATGACGGCGCCTGCCTTTTGATTGTGACAGCCGACGAAAGCTATCAGATTTTCATCGGAGACGAAAACAGTACGCTGAACTGCTATTACGCCAGATTTGCCGGGGAGGACACACTTTATGGTCTTTCTTCAGAGTATGGGGAAATGGCGGCGTACACGCTGGAGGAATTGATTCTGGACGAATAAAATCACTCGATCACAAATTCCCTCAGCCGGGCCGGGTCAAATCGATTAATCAGCGCCAGCTTCTCAGAGCGGGTCAGGTGCTTGATAGCGTATTCCCGCCGCATGGCTTCTTCTTTTGTATCGTGCTCCTCGTAATAGACGAGCTGGACAGGGGTTCTGCTCCTGGTATATTTAGCGCCTGTTTTGTGGCTGTGAGCCTGCAGGCGCTTTTTTAAATCATTGGTCCAGCCGGTGTAGAAAGTATCGTCACTGCATTGAAGGATGTAGGTGTAATTCATGGCAGGCTCCGTTTCAGAAGAAAATATTTCCTGCTTATACTATACTTTTTCCGGTGGATTTGCAAGCGGGATGAAAGGCACGGAGAAGAGCACGACAAGGAAAATTTCATAAAAGTTTTATAGAAAAGGCGATATATCGTCCCACTTCGACAGGAATCCATGCTATACTTCTTACATCCGCGAACAAGCGCGGAATTCGCGGTCGATTTCCTCAATGCGGTGATTGAAGAGAAATGAGGATTCTGTTAAATTTAGGAGGTGAGGAGATGAATTCAGAAAATGAAGTTCATGCCCTTACCAAAGAGAAAGCGGAAAAAGGCAGCAAGCCTTTTTCTGAACTGTGCCTGATGGATAATTATATGTTTAGCATCGCCACCAGAGATATTC
>JAJQGR010000113.1 GCA_021200345.1 Lachnospiraceae bacterium
GAGGAAATTTTTGTGGATACCCTGCTGCTGAGAGAGTTTGTTGCCATCGTAGACTACGGAAGCTTTGAAAATGCTTCTTATGAGCTTTTTACCACCCAGTCCTCTCTTTCAAAGCATATCAGAAAACTGGAAACGGAGCTGCAGGTGCTCCTTTTTGAAAAACAGGGCCGTAACAGCCGCCTGACGGCCGCCGGAAAAGACTTCCTCCCTTACGCCAGACGAATGCTTCTGCTGGAGGAGGAAACACAGATCATGCTGCAGAAATATCAGGAGAGCAAGGGCGGCACAGTATCTATCGCCGCGGTTCCTCATCTTGGCGCTTACCATATTTCGGAGATTCTGACCCTGTTTCAGCAGCAATATCCGGATCTGCAGATCCAGCTGTCCTCCACCAGCAAGACCACCGTGCAGCAAATGCTTACCGACCACAGCGCGGATCTGGCCTTTTTGAGATATGCCCCCTGGGATGACATCAGCACCTTTCATGTGATTCCCTTTGCCGACGACGAGCTCTGCGTCATCTGCCCCAAAGACCACCCGCTGGCAAAGCAGGATTCTGTCCGACTGGGAGCACTGAAGAATGAGAAATTTCTGGGATACAGAGCCCAGTCCTTCATGCATCGTCTGACCACAGAATGCTGTCTGGACGCGGGCTTTAATCCCAACGTCATTTTTGTGGCGCAAAGACTGGAAAATGTGGTGGAGCTGGTCTCCAATAAAATCGGAATCGCCCTGACCATGCTCAAGCCGGTGCAGTACGGCTTCAGCGACAACACCAATATTAAGATTGTCCGGGTGGAGCCGCCTTATAAGTGCCGCGTGGATCTTTGTTATCTGAAGACAAGAAAACTCTCCGGTCCCGCAATGAAGCTGATCGGAGAGGTTCAAAATTATCTGGCGCAGCACCCGGATTTATGAAACTAGTCCTGCGCCTGCTTAATGATCATCAGCATGGTGCCCATCTCGTTGTCGTTGATAATCACCTTAAACTGCCGCTCCAGCGGCTTTAAAAGCTTGGAGAGAAAAACATAATCGTTCTTATAGCGGCTGATGTATACGGAATCCCCCTCATTCTCTTTGGAGTGGTCGTCGATGGCCAGCCGCTCCATCAGGGAGGCCAGATGCACGAAAATACCGATTCTGTCCTCATTTTTCATCTGATAGAAATCTCCCAGCTCCTCCACGATGCCCGGCAGCACCTTTCTTAACTTCTCTGTGGAAATATTCTCAAACTGCTCTTCCATTTTCCGCAAAAGGGCATCATAATCCACCTTATGATCCTCCATGGGCTCAAACATCAGAATCCGGTCCAGATCCTCCTTGCGGTTTTCAAACACCGTAGCGATGGAAATAAAGGGGATGCCGAACAGCTTCGGGTCAAAGGTGCCCACAAAGGCGTGAATATCGTAGATTTTGCGCAGGCTTAAGACCTCTTTCACCAGCGCGTCCTTATTGGCCACAGCCAGCGCCACTGTGCGGAAACCCAGCCGGGAGTACTGATCAATGTAGCGCTTTAACTGGGCAGCACCGCCCTCGGAGGTATAACAGAGCGTAATAATCAGCTTTTTATGCTGCTCCTCCGTCCGCTGCAGCACGGACAGATCCTGATTGACCTGATGGAAGACCTGATCGATATCCTCATTCCAGTCGCAGCGTCTTGCCACCTCCAGCCCCACCATGGTGATGGGCATGTTGATAGCGCGGATTTTCATGGTCAGTTTTTCCTGCAGAGTCTCCAGCATGGTTTTGAAAGAACCCATGTCGTAGATCACAATGACCCCGCCGCCCCGGTCAATCTTTAACAGGGTCTCCTCCAGCTCATTCATGGCCTGGGCAGGCTCCGCGGAAAGCTCCATATCGAAGCCGTATGCCTTGTCGCTCTGAGTCAGCATATTGGTGGTCTCCGCCAGATACCGGGCTGAACCCTTTCCGTGCATACAGTATAAAAGCACCGGCCGGCCGACCTGATCCCTGGGCATGATGATAAACATGGTCAGAAGCACCACTTCCGCAATGTCAAGGGATAATCCCAGCTGCTCCCCCACATGGTTTGCCAGATCCAGCACCGCCGCGTACTCCCGGGGATATTCCTGAATCGTAGTGCGAATCTGCTCATCCGTCACTCTGGAATGCTCCACCGGCTTCATGGTCAACAGAGAATTCAGATGCAGACACACTCCGTAAAACACATTGGAATTGTATTCCCGTCCCATGTCCTTTTTTAATTTATCAAAAAAGACGGCAACCATATCGATGATACGCTGGTCTACGCTCTTGGAAAGCTGCTCCAAATTGAGCTCTTTATTTTTCTCCCGGCTGGTGGACAGAGAATCCATCAGACTGGAAATATAAGTGTCAATAACGCTGTGAATACTCTCAGAACTGACGCCCCGGCCGGTCAGCTCCGCATACTGCACGCGGATATTGTCATATACCTCTCTGGCCAGACTGGGGCGTCTCACGCCCTTTTCCTCTCCCTCATATTCATATAGGAAGAAATTGCTTTCGCCCAGAAGGGCATTGACTTCTCTCCAGTTGTTTTTATACAGGAGACTGCTGCGCTGCACCAGCTGGGAAAAATCGTTCAGACACACCAGCATCTGGTCCTCAGGCTCCTCCAGCACTCTTATGTAGGCACTGGCACAGGCCGATTTGATCTGAGCGCAGAGCTCCTTGATATTTCCCTCAAAGCGTGTGCCCAAAAGGGCGTTGACCGCCTCTCTGGTCACCTGAATACAGCATTTTGCGTTGGCCGCCTCATCACTGAAAAACAGATGAATCAAATCCATTTTTTCCGACAGGGGACGCTCCTCTAAGGCCGGCAGCTCAACGGTAATCTGATTTTTCCATTCCAGCCGCTCGTCTCCCGTGTCCGCCTGGGCAAACACAAAGATCAGATTATGGGGCTCCATGCTCCCGGTGCCGTCCCTGCCCTCAATCTCTCCGGTCTCCAGGAACCGGAACAGCCTTCCCTGCTGGCGGGCGTTCATCAGATCCACATTATCTATAAAAAGAATGCCTCCCTGGGCTCTGGCAAAGCAGCTGTTCTCCATTCCCGCGCTGTCGCCGAAAAGCACGTCATCCAGCACACTGATATTTTTGGTATAGTAGCGGCAGTTTACCTTAATGTAGGGCGCGTCCTCCCTGATGATACGCCTTTCCACCGCGAACTGATGAATCTGCTCCGCAAAATAACTGATACCGGCACCGGGCCGGGCGATAATATGGATGCTTAAACTGCCGCCAGGATAAAGAATGGCTGCCCGGGCCAGCTGAATGGCCTTACGCAGGCTGCCGTCATGACCCACCAGACTCTCAAAAGCCTGGGGCAGGGCCGCTGTACTTTCCTCCTTCTCCAGGGTAT
>JAJQGR010000192.1 GCA_021200345.1 Lachnospiraceae bacterium
GGCCAGTGGATTGTCTACGCAGGGGAAGGTGTTTTTGCTCTGAAAGAGTGCCGGATGGGAGAGGAGCATCTGAAGCTTTTAAAGGATTTGACAGACCACATTGCGCAGACCACAGGAATAAGTGTTCAGCAGATTGTCAGCACAGGAGATGGAACACTGACTGCCAGAGACATTGATGATACATCTTATATGCTGCAGACATTCTGCGAAGGAAGAGAATGTAATATCAGAGACAGCAGGGAATGGGGACAGGCCGTCCGGCTGTTGGCCGGAATGCACAGAGGGATGCAGTTCGACGCGTATGACAGGATTTCGCTGTGCAGCCTGGACGCGGAATTTCACAAGCGGAACAGGGAACTGAGAAAAATTCGCCGTTATCTGAAAGAAAAAAAGCAGAAAAATGAATTTGAAAGGATATTATATAACCAATACGGCTGCTTTTTGGAACAGGCATTGAAGGTGGAAGAGGACTGGCGGCCTTATGAGCAGATTTTTGCGGAAGAAAGGAAAATGTGGTTTTGCCATGGCGATTATCAGTATCACAGTGTGTGGTTTGGCGCGGACAGGACAATGATTCTGCATCTGGAAAAGTATATGGCCGATGTTCCCTGCAGGGATTTGTATCAGTTTATGCGCAAGTTTCTGGAAAAAAATAACTGGGATAAACAGCTTGGAGAGGAAATGCTGGAAATTTATGAACAGGAAAGAACGCTGCCGCTGGAGGAGAGGATTTCATTAATTTACAGGTTTTCATATCCGGAAAAATTCTGGAAGATTGCCAATCACTACTATAATAACAAAAAATGTTTTACACCGGAGAAAAGCGGGGAAAAGCTGTTAAAGGTATTTTCGCAGGAGCGGGCACGGCAGAATTTTATTGAAGACTGTTTAAAAGCGGTTGTCTGGTGAACAGCGCATCTTTCCTGTACTCTGATATCCGGTTCCGGCGCAAAAAGGCCATTTTTCATAAATAACTATGGGAAATTGCCTTGACAGCGCCTGAAATAAAGGCTATAGTATTGGTTGTCGCTGATAGTGTAGCGATGGAAAGGAGTACGAGCATGAATAAAAAGGAATTAGTTTCAGCTGTGGCTGAGGTCAGCGGCGTGTCCAAGAAAGATACGGAGGCCGTGATCAGTGCTTTTACTGAGGTCGTGGGAGATGCTATGAAGAGCGGCGACAAGGTTCAGCTGGTTGGGTTTGGTACCTTTGAGGTGAGCAAGAGAGCTGCAAGGGTTGGCAGAAATCCGGCGACAGGTGAGACAATGCAGATTGAAGCATCCAGCGTTCCGAAATTTAAGGCCGGCAATGCTTTGAAAGTAAAAGTAAATGAATAAATGATAAAAGAGCCTGTGACGGGCTCTTTTTGCATTATTCTCAGTGAGGCATTTCACGAGCTTAGAACTCTGATATGCATTAAACAGGGAAAATATATGAGATTAGATAAATTTTTAAAGGTTTCCAGATTGATCAAGCGCAGAACAGTGGCAAATGAGGCCTGTGACGCCGGCCGCGTCATGATCAATGACAAGGTGGCGAAAGCCTCCGCCGAGGTGAAGGTGGGCGACCGTATTACCATCTCATTTGGGAACCGGGAGGTAAAGGTAGAGGTAACATCCATCGCGGAGACTACCAGAAAAGAGGAAGCGAAGGATCTCTTTCAATATATATAATGGGAATATCTGCCATCGGGTCTTCATAAATATTAATAAGGGACATGGCCCGCGATGACCTGCCGCATGGAAAACAGCGGCTGCAGCGGCGCATGCGCAAGGCTCAGAGACAGGAGGCGGATATGGAAGAACTGTATCAATCAGGCAGCAGGGAACACAGGCTGATTTTAAATAATCGGGCCGGTTTGACCTTAAGCGGCGTGGTGGATATCATCAGCTTTGACTTAAATGAGGTTCTCATGGAGACTTCGGCCGGAATGCTGACCATTCAGGGGCAGGATCTTCATGTCAACAAGCTTTTGCTGGAGAAAGGGGAAGTGGATATCAGCGGCACGGTGGACAGTCTGCTATACTCGGATATTTCATCTTATGGAGAAAAAGCCGGAAGCTTTTTCCACAGACTGTTTCAGTGATCTTTCACGATGAGGAGTGGCAGGTGATTTTCCGCGCGCTGTGTCTGGGCATCAGGCTGTCGCTTTTGTATGATTTGCTTCGCGGGCTGCGCCGCATGAGGCGCGGCAGCAGGGGATATACCTTTGCGTACGACATTTTCTTCTGGATCTGCACGGCGACGCTGTCATTTCGTCTGATGCATGAGTACGGGAACGGTCTGCTTCGCTGGTATGTAGTTGGCGCCGCGTTCCTGGCTATGTGGATTTACGGGAAGATTTTGGGACGCCTGCTTCACAGACTTTTTCAACATTTGGCCGTGCCGGCAAAGATTATCTTGACGAAACTCAAAAGACTGGCTATTATGAAAGTAAAGACAGACAGCGAATGAAAGGAGGCAGACCGGAATGAGACCAGCATACAAGGGAAGAACAAGATACCATAACCGAATGGGAATTTCCGTTGTCTGCGTCCTGGTGATAGTGATCGCCGTTGTGTTTGCGGTCAACAGCGGCGCGCTTATGAGCAAAAAAGCGGAATATCAGGCGCAGCTTGACTCGCTGGAAGCGGAACTGGAAAGCGAGACAGCCAGGGAGGAAGAGCTGGAGGAATATGAGAAATATACGCAGACCATGAAGTTCGTCGAGGAAGTCGCGCGTGAAAAGCTGGGAATGGTTTACGAAGATGAGATTATATTTAAAGACAACAATTGAAAGGAAAGACAGTCCGTTTCGGGCTGTCTTTTTATGTAAATAAATTCTGAAAGAAATGCTGGCGCTTTCGACACTCTTTTTTTTCACAGGAAATTATAATGTACCCAAAAACGCAAAGGGGGACTTAGGCATGAAAAGAAAAGAGAGTGCCACAGAAAGCGCAGCGGAACGCCTGCCGGAATATGGGCAGCAGAAGCTGAAGCTCTGCGCGGATTCCTACCGAAATATCGCCAGAGTCATGATGAATTTTCCGCCAATCGATGATAGCCCTGCAGAGGGAAGCAGGACAGATGTGCTGTACCGTAAACGGCTGAATGAAAATCAGAATTTTATGGCCCGCCAGTTTCTGATGCTGGCGGATCAGCTTTCCCGGCTGGCCCAGGAAAGCTACAGTTATATTTATGCGGGAAACGCAAAGTACAGAGAGCTCGCCCGTCTGCTGAAAGCAGAGGGAATTCTGGTGAAGCATATTTATTTTATGGAGGATGAAAACAGGGACGGGGTGGTAGAGATTACCATGTGCAGCCGGGAGGGACGGATTCCGGCAAAGGATGTGGCTGCCATG
>JAJQGR010000037.1 GCA_021200345.1 Lachnospiraceae bacterium
CCCTCCTCCAGTGGCACGAATTCTTCTTTTTTTCTCGTTAAAGTGTTATATCTTTTCATGGGATGATATTTTCCCCTCGTTTCCGGAATTTCCGGTATTCTTTGCAGCTATTCTTCGCCTGAAACAGCACCGCAGCCGGCACAGCCCTGACATCGGCTTTGAGCCATCACATCTACGGAGGCCATCTCCGCAGGGCTTGTCAGCATACACACCGCCTGGGCGGAAATTCCTTCTCCGCTTCCGGTGAAGCCCAGCCCTTCTTCCGTGGTGGCCTTCACATTCACCTGACTGATATCTATGCCCAGCGTATCGGCAATATTGGCCCGCATCCTATGGATATAAGGACGCATCTTCGGCGCCTGGGCTATGATGGTGGCATCAATATTTTCCACAAAAAAAAGCTGCTCTGAGAGCATCTCCCCTACCCGCTCTAAAAGCTTTAAGGAAGAGACGCCCTGATAGGCCGGATCCGTATCCGGGAAGTGCAGGCCGATATCCCCTAAGGCCGCGGCGCCCAGAAGGGCATCCATCACCGCATGCAGCAGCACATCCGCGTCGGAATGTCCCAGCAGTCCCTTTTCATACGGAATAGTCACGCCGCCGATGATCAGATCCCGGCCTTCCACCAGACGGTGCACATCATATCCCATTCCGATTCTCATAAAAATCCTCCATATAATAACATTTTCTTTCCCCTTTTTAAATAGGAAACACAAATTTTTCAATGAAAATTCACGCAGTCAGCTCCATAATCAATAATTCCACGCTGAATTTGTCCGTTGTTTTTCCCGTCTTGATTGCCTCGTCCGCTTCAATACAGCCGGAAAGAGCCCTTTTGAGCTGTTCTGTACTATAGTCTGAAGCCTGCCGGATATATTTCCCGGCCGCGAAGCCCGGTATACCCAGCTTCGCGGCAATTGCTCTGCTGTCCATTCCCTGAGCGCGCAGCTCTTTGGTCTGCAACAGCAAATTCATTTGACGGCCAATCAGATACAAAATCCGGGTGGGCGGTTCCCTCAGAAACTGTAAATCGTTGTAAAGCTTCAGCGCCTTTGTCCTGTCCCTGGCGCCGATGGCGTCCACCATATCAAAAATCCGCCCCGTGATTCTGGGCAGGCACACCGCCTCCACATCCTCCATGGTAATGCAGTCCCTGTCCAACGTATAGCAAAATACTTTTTCCAGCTCCAGGCGGATGGTAGACATATCATCTCCCGCCCGTTCCAGAAACTCATCCAGCGTCCGGGCCGATATCTGCTTTTTTTCTTTTCTGATCAGACTAAGCACCCATTTTTTCAGGGTTGCCTCATCCTGAGAGGCAAATTCCACACACCGGCCGAATGTGTCGGCTGCCTTAAACAGCCTGCTGCGTTTGTCACACTCGCTGTCCACCAGCACCCAGACTGTGGTAGGACAGGGTGCCTGAAAATATGCGGCCAGCTCCTCGCCGCCGCTCTTTAAAACGCCTGTATCTTCCAGCACGATCACCCGGCGCTCCGAAAGAAAGGGCATGGTCTCCGCCAGATCAATGAGACCGGCAAGATTACAGTTTTTTCCCCGCATAAAGGTGTAATTCATGCTGTCGCCGTCCTCTGTCAGCGCTTCCACCAGCCTGTCCCTGTATTGCTTTCTCAGATAGTCTTCCCTGCCATAAAGTACATAAACCTGCGAAAAGTTTTTTGTCCTGATATCCTCTAAAATTCGTTTCATGACGCTTCCTTTTTGTTTCCCTTCCAGCTTTCTATTGTACTTCACTGACAGGCTTTTTTCAATGAGCAATTCGTCAAACCGCTTTTGCGCGCTTCTTTGCGTTTGCTTCCAGAAAGCACCTGACCTGAGCCTCTCCCCGGGCGTTCACCTTCACCTCCACCGCTCCCTGCAGGGCTGTATGAAAGATCCGGGTTCCCACAGCTTCCAGCCGCTCAAGCGTTTCCCCATGGGGATGTCCGTAGGAATTATTCTCCCCGTAGGAAAGCACGGTATAACGGGGACGCACTGTCTCCAGAAACGCCTCTGCTGAGGAATACCCGGAGCCGTGATGGGCGGCTTTCAGCACCAAAAGAGGCTGCTCAGATAAGAGGCCATATTCCTCTGTCAGTTTCAGTTCCACCTGGGCGGAAATATCGCCGGTGCCAAGCAGCCGCTGTCCCGCGTATTCCCACAAAAGCACCAGAGACAAATCGTTTTCATCCCCCTCATCCCCCGGGGCCGGCGCCAGAACACTGACTGCGAGGTTCTGAAGCTGAAAGCTCTGTCCGGCGCGGACATACCTGACAGGAATCTGTTTTTCCCCGGCCAGGCTCAGAATTTCATCAAAGCTGCCCTCCTCAAAGGCTGCCTCCGCCTGCGGTAACACAATGGAAGCGATGGCAACGCCGCTGTTCTCATAATCCTCCAGCCATTGTAAAATTCCGTTGATATGATCGCTGTCCCCGTGACTTAAAAAAACACCGTCCACCTGACAGATGCCGCAATATTTCAGGTACGGCAGCAGAATATCCTCCGCCAGCGCCGACAAAGAGCTGCTGCCGCAGTCCGACACATACACCTGTCCGCCGCTCTGCAGCACCATGCAGTCCCCCTGCCCCACGCTCAGATACGCGGCCAGGAACTCCGGCGAAGAGTGAAAAAACAGCACCCCTGCCGCCGCGAATATGGTCAGAACGCTGCCCGCGGACAAAAAAACACTGATCCAATTCCGCGCCATCGATTGTTCAATCCGCTTCCATGGCAGCCTCCTCCATTCCGGCCATCGTCCTTCCCGCATGCCGATTCGCACATGGCACAGCAGACAGAACGCGCCTGTCAGAAGATAATACCCAAGGATCTGCCAAGTCCTGGGTCTGCCGGTGATCAGGCTGTGTCCCGGCAGACTGACCGTAATGCCGCACAGAGAAAAAAACAGATCCAGGATCCTCCCGCATCCCCAGGCCGCCCAGCGGGAAACCATTCCAAAGGGACAGCATACCGTTCCCAGTCCCAGACAAAGCAGCGCAGGCATCAGAGGGAGAATCAGCACATTCAGAAAAATACTATAGGGCGCCCATGTGTAATAATAGTATAGCTGAATCGGAAGCGTCACCGCCAGAATTCCCAGTCCTGCGCCAAAGATTTTCATTGCCTGCTGAAAGAAAGCTCCCTTTCCCTCCGCCAGCCGCTGCAGCAGCGGAACCACCAGCGCCATCCCCGCCACTGCTCCATAAGAATACAAAAACCCACTGTAAAACAGATACAGAGGCTGCTCCATCAAAAGCAGCACCGCTGAAACCGCCATTCCGGTCAGCATGTCGTAGGTGCGTCCCAAAAGCACCGCCAGCATCTGCATCAAAAACATGCAGATGGCCCGGATCGTCGCCGCCGCCAGACCAATCAGGCTGCCATAAAATAAAATCAGCAGACCGCCGCAGAGAGCGGACACCCTGGGAGAAACCCCTGCCCTGCGCAGCAGTTGAAAGCAGCCCATCCCCAGCAGGCTGATATGCAGCCCGGAAATCGTCAGAATATGCAGGATGCCACTGTCGGAAAACAGATCCCGAACATCGTCCTCCAGCTCTGTTTTTACTCCCAGAAGCATGGCCTGCATCACACCCAGATAGGCGTCCCCGAAAAAAAACGCCAGCCTGTTGTTGAAAAATGTCCTTGTGCTCCCGATCAGATCTCCCACAGGGTGCGCCTCTCCATCCCGCCACAAAAGCGAAGCGCCTGTCAGATATCCCGGCCGACCTTTCACATAATAATATCTGTACAGATCAAACTGTCCCGGATTTTGGGCCTGGGAATAATAGCGGAAGGTTCCCTGCACCCATACCTTCTCTCCAATGTGCAGACCGGGATCCTCCGCAAAATAACAGGCCAGCTGGGGCCAACTCTCCGAAGTCTCCCCGTCCGTGCTTTCCCTGAGGGAAATCTCCGACAGTGTGATCACATATCTGACATAACTGTCAGTTTCTCTGACTTCCATGTCAGACACTTTGCCGCTTACATATACAAACTGCCCGGAATCGGTCAATTGGCCGTATCCGGGCACAAAAATACAAAAATAAAGCCGCAGCGCCAGCACAAACAGCAGGCATATTACAACAAAAGGCCTTCTCATACCGTGCCCCCTTCATCAAATTCAGGCACCCCGGTTATTCTGTTTCCACATAATCCAGGTCTTTTGTAAATTCCGTGTTCAGAGAGATGGTCTCCCGAAACATCACATTTGAATCCCCATTGACGGAGAACTGTACCCGGCTGATATTGGACAGCTCACAGAGCGTGTCCACGATTCCATAAATAATCACCTCCGAATCCACCGGGGTACTGAATGTTAAAAAGCTCTCATCCAGATTCACATAACAAACCTTATCCTTCACGATCACACTGACCACTTTAATATCCGGGGATAAAAGCGCGCTGACCTCGGTATTGGTACTTGTGGGGCCCTTGATCAGCTCCTCTAACACCAGCCTCTCCATGGAAATATTGGTATTATAGGCCAGGGTTCTGTTGACCGCTTTCAGGGCAGTACCATCCTCATTGGCAAAATACAGACGGATCGTTGTTTTCTCATAGGTAGAGATTTCTTCTCCGGAATTGTCGATAAAGCTGTCCGCAGTCAGCCGGCCCACCAGTTCCCCGTCGCTGTCCCTGATATCGCTGCCCTCTACCTGTATGGACACATAAGTAATACTCTCAATCTGCGTCAGACTCCGCACAATGGATGCTCTGGTCAGAATCTCTGTAATACTGTCCAGCTGGCTGTATTCTCTGGAAAGGTTCAGCACCACACTGTCCTCATTCACTGTCACATCCAGCACCTCTATCCCCTGGGACAACGGCGCTGTATACTCCATCATGGAAGGCGCTGTGGATAACTGTCCCAGAACCTCGTTCACCTGAGAACCCACGGAAACAGATTCCAGGTAATACTCCTCCTCCACAATTTTGGTGCCGTCCGTACTGATGTAAGCCATCGTGATGGGAACCCCCACCTTATCCTCTCCGCTGCAGCCGGTAAGAAAGACAATGAGCATACTCAAAAGCAGAAGAAAAGGCCATGCTGCATTTTTTCTTTCTTCTCTCATAAGCCCTCCTGACTGCCGGAATATTTCAGCGGAATCTGCACCGTGAAAGTAGTCCCTTTCTCCAGCTCAGATTCCACCTGAATCGTTCCCCTGTGCATCATCACCGCGCTCCTTGTAATGGCCCGGCCCAGTCCCGTGCCGCCAATTTCTCTGGAATGGGATTTGTCCACTCTGTAAAAACGCTCGTAAATATGCTGCAGATCCTGCTCCGGAATGCCGATGCCGTCATCCTCCACCTCCACGGTAAAGAACTGGTGATCGGAATCCAGCCTCACTTTCACGCTGCCGCCCACCCGGTTATATTTGATGGCATTTTCCACCAGATTCGTAAACGCCAGGTTCAGCTTCACCTCATCCACTTCCGCGGTAACCGGGCGGGCACATTCCAGCACCACCTCAATATCCTTCTGTCTGGCTAAAGGAAGAAGACGTTTTAATATCATCTCCAGCATGTCGTTGATATCTCTGGGCTCCACGTTCAGCTCCGCGGCCTTTTTGTCCATCTTTACCAGAGAAAGCAAATCCGTGATAATCTGATTCTCCCGGTCAATTTCCGAGGTCACATCCTGGAAAAATTCCTGATACAGCTCCACAGGCGCATCCGGCATGGAGGCGATGGAATCCGCCAGCACCTTCATACTGGTCAGCGGCGTCTTCAGCTCATGACTTACATTTGCCACAAAATCCTGTCTGGATTCATCCAGAAGCTTCATTCTGTCCAGCAGCTCCTCAAAAGCCGCCGAAATCTGACTGGTCTCCACATAGGTGTTTTCCGGCCTGAAGTCATCAAAAAATCCGTTTTTCACATTGCTGATGGAAACGCTGAGCTTTCTGAAAGGAACTACCAGAATACCGGAAAGCACAAAGGCCACCATCAAAATCACAATCATGGACAGGGTCAGCAAAATCATGGCCCGATTTTGTAAAAGATCCAGAATATCCATGATGGAATCGTTGGAAATACTGGTAAACAGCACTCCCATGACCGTCTCGGTCGTTATCACCTCCTGATTTTCTCCGGTTACTTCCACCATGCTGGTAATGGGGGTGATAATTTCAATAAAGCCGTTGACCCGGTCGTAATGGGATGTACTGGTGCCCTGAAAGCCCTTGATTACCTCCTCCGAGACCATGTATTTGCCGATACTGATGCCATAGGTATCCTCCACCACCCTGAAGTTGGAGTCAATAATCATCACTCTTCCTTCATAGATGCTGGAAAGCATATCAAGCTCCGCTTTCACCACGTCCGAATCCTGATTTTTCAGATAATTGTAAGTCACCAGATGATTGGTCAGCACCTTGAGCTGGTTCTGCACCATGGAGACGCGGCTCTCCACTGCCTCATTCTCATAATTCTGAATAATTCCAAAATACAAAATAAGAGAAGGCACCAGACCCGCGATCAGTATAATCAGGAAAATACAGACTCTGATACTCAGAAGAGATCTGAAAAAATGCCCGATGCGTTTCAAAAAATTACTCATATCCTCATCTCTTCATCCTGTCAGACCTGTTTGCAGCGGTAATAATATCCTACTCCCCATTTTGTGTGGATATATCTGGGCTCGCTGGGATTGGCCTCGATCTTTTCCCGCAGCCGCCTGACATGCACATCCACTGTACGCACATCCCCCGGATAATCCGCACCCCAGACCAGCTTCAGAAGCTGCTCTCTGCTGTAAATTTTGTTGGGATTGGCCACAAGCAGTTCCAGAAGCTCATACTCCTTGGCTGTCAGACTCATCTCTTTTCCGTTAATATAGCAGCGGCGGCCGTCTCTCTCCAGGCGCAGATCGCCGTCCTCGATCAGATTCTCCGGCCGGGCTGCCTCCTCCTTTTTGGAAGCCCGCCGCATGATTACTTTCATGCGGGCCTTCACCTCCAGAATATTAAAAGGTTTGGTAATATAATCGTCAGCGCCGTACTCCAGTCCCAGAATCTTATCCATATCATCGCCCTTAGCGGTCAGCATCAGCACCGGCACATCAGAAAACTCCCTGATCTGCTGGCAGACCTCAAAGCCGCCGATTTTGGGCAGCATCACATCCAGCAAAATAATATCATAGTCCTTGTTTTTTGCCATGGCCAGCGCTTCCTCGCCGTCGTAGGCGGCATCCACCTCCATGCCCTCCTGCTCCAGGCTGAACCGGATTCCCTTTACGATCAGCTTCTCATCATCCACCACCAAAACCTTTTTCGCCATATTTCGCTCCTATTCTACATAGATCTGATCCTTTATCTTTTCAAATGTACTCTCGCCAATGCCGCTGACCTGGGTCAGCTCCTGCGTGCCTGTAAAACCACCATGTTCCTCTCTGTATGACAGAATCGCCCGGGCCTTGCTCTCCCCAATGCCGCTCAGTGTGCAAAGCTCCTCCAGAGAAGCCGTGTTTAAATTGATCTGTCCGGCGTGAGCCGCCTGGGTTTCGGTGGCCGCCCCCGCTGTGCCGTCAGAGGCTTCCTCCCCCACCGCCGGAATGTACAGCTGCATTTCATCCGTCAAAAGCTCCGCCAGGTTAATGTAGCTCTCATTGGCCTCCTGTGTAAATCCGCCCGCCGCTTCCACAGCGTCCACCTTTCTGGCCCCCTGGGTAAAATAATAAACACCCGGGGACACCACCTGACCGCAGACAAATACACAGATGCTTTCCTCAGGGTCTTTGGCTCCGCCGTCATCAGCGGCTTCCCCTGTGGTCTGTTCTAAACTGCCGCCGGCGAGCTCTTCTGTGTCTTTGTCACTGTGATCCGAAGTACCTTCTCCTGTCTCAGAGGCTTCCACATTTTGCAGGATTTCCTGCAATTCTGGTGTGTAATTACCGCTGCATCCCGATAAAAGCAGGATAACAGCCATTATCAGTGGTATCCATCTTTGTTTTTGGCATGTATGCATAAAATCCCTTCCGGGATGGCCTACTGTACCGCGTACTGCGCTTTCACCGCGTCCTCCAGCGTGATCAGCTCCGACTCAATGCTCTCTCCCTCCCACACATTGCTGAAGGTATTTTCAAGAAGCATCCAGAAATTGCCGGCCGCCGGATTCTTGGGCAGGCAGGTACTGCGTTCATATTCCTGGGTAAAAACCTGCTCCAGCTCGGTGGTCTTTTCCACCTGACTGCTGGCGGAGATATTGCCGGTATTGGCATACAGATCATCTGCGTACTCACAGGTCAGAAACCTTGCGAAAGCATTGGCCGCCTCCGCGTATTCTGTATACCCATTGACTACCACCGTCTCCGTCACCGCCAAAGCCGCACCCGCCAGGCTCTCGCTGGGATCCGGAATCACACTGTATCCGTAGGCATATTCCATGGTGCCTTCCTGGGCGGCGGCTTCCAGCTGCAGCGCGTGGCTGGTATCCATAATCGTGAAGAGCACCTTGCCCTCCAGAAACTCCTCCAGAATACTGTCCGCGTCCACCTGCTCCGGATCAATATAAAAGAATTCCGTCAGCTCCTGGAAAATTTCCAGACAGCTGATGGCTCCCTCCGTATTGATGTCCACATCAGAGCTGACCAGGCCGTCAACAACCATCTGTGCGCCCACAAAATAATAGTTATAAAATACATCGTTGACATCCCATTTAAACAGAGATTCCACCGAATCCGGCGCGTTATAGTTGCTGGCCAGCGTCAACAGATCGTCCACCGTCTCCGGCACCAGATCTTCCACGGTCAGCACGGTGTCCTCCTGTGCGGCCGCCGTTTCCCCCGCGGTTTCTTCTTCTGTGGTTTCTTCCCCCTCTTCGGCTGCCGCTTCCTCTGAATCTGAATCCTCATCTCCCACCGGCTCAGTCTCCCCGTTGGCAATCTGCTGCAGATAGGTCTCATTATAAACCAGCGTGCTGGTATCAAAGTAGAAAGGATATCCTATGATCTTATCCTCGTAGGTCACCGCCGTCAGCGCCACAGAAGAAAACTGATCCTCAATCTCCTCATCTGTCACAGGCATTGTCAGCCCCGCCAGATAAGCCTTTCCCAGGGACACGTCGCTGATCACGTAGATATCCGGATAACCCGTGCCGTCCACAGAGGCATTATAAATATCGTCCAGATACTCTCCGCTGTCCGCCAGAACAGGCACAACGGTAATCCCCTCGTTGCGCTTATTAAAATAGCTGGCCGCATTATTGTAATAGCTGGTCATGGAGCTGTCTGTATACCAGAAACGCAGCGTGGCCGGTTCCATCTCTTCCTCTTCCTCTTCGACATACATATCCAGGTAGGTAAAAGCACCGCAGCCAAATACCAATAAGATCAGAAAAAAGGCGAGCGTTCTCTGTATTCCTTTCTTCATGCCTGTTCCTTACTCCATTCATCCAAAGCCGGTTTTAAAATCGCCAGCATATCGTCCACATCCTGTTTCGTAATCACAAGAGGCGGCACAAACCGGATAATATTCGTCCCGGCGTTGATCAGCACCAGGCCCTTTTGCAGAGTCTTTTGCAGAATACCGTTCACCGGGCAGGTAAACACCAGCCCCCGCATCAGTCCCATTCCCCGCTGGCCCTCAATGAAATCATATTCCTCCACCAGCTGGGAAAGCCTCTGCTCCAGATAAGCGCCAACCTGATTTACATTTCTGAGGACCTGCTTTTGCTCCATCAGTTCATAGACAGAGCAGACCGCCCTGCAGGCCAGAGGATTGCCGCCGTAGGTAGAGCCATGATCCCCCGCTGTCAGCGACTTTTGCGCCACCTTTTCCGTCATGGCAAAGGCGCCCACAGGCACGCCGCATCCCAAAGCCTTGGCTGTGGCCAGAATGTCCGGCTTCACGCCGTACTGTTCGTAAGCGTACATGGTGCCGGTGCGCCCCATGCCGCACTGAATTTCATCCAGAATCAGTAAAATATCCTTTTCATCACAGAGCCTTCGAATTCCCTGAATGAATTCCGGCTCAGCCGGGAAAATCCCGCCCTCTCCCTGCACCGTCTCCATAATAATAGCGCAGGTTTTCTCCGTCACCTGAGCTTTCACGCTTTCCAGGTCGTTATACTTTGCGAACTTAATATTGCCGATCAACGGTTCAAAGGGTTCCCTGTAATGGGCGTTGCCTGTGACAGAAAGAGCGCCCATGGTGCGTCCGTGAAAGGAATGCTCCATGGCGATGATCTCATGATCCGTGTGTCCATCTCTGGTATAGGCGTATTTGCGGGCCGCCTTGATGGCGCCCTCCACGCTCTCTCCGCCGGAATTGGTAAAGAACACCCGATCCATGCCGGTATATTTCTTCACCAGCGCCGCCGCCCGGATGGCAGGTTCATTATAAAAATAGTTGGAGGTGTGAATCAGCTTATCCACCTGATCCTTCAGAGCGTCATTGTACTCTTTCACCCCGTACCCCAGCGCGAAAACGGCAATGCCAGCGCAGAAATCCAGGTACTCTTTTCCCTCCGTATCATATAAGTGTACGCCCTCCCCGTGATCAAATATCACCGGGAAACGATTATAGGTATGCAGCAGATCCTTCTCCGCCTGTTCAATCTCCTGATACATCATAACATGCGCTCCTTTTCGGCGTCCGCCACGATGGCCGTGCCGATACCTTTGTTGGTGAAGATTTCCAGCAGCAGGCTGTGAGGAATCCGTCCATCCAGGATATGTACCCGGTTGACGCCGTCCTCAATGGCGGAAATACAATTCCCCAGCTTTGGCAGCATACCGCCGCCGATGATGCCGCTCTCAATCAGGGCTCTGGCCTCTGTAGCGGACAATCTGGAGATAAACGTGGATTTATCATTGATATCTCCATAGAGTCCCTCGATGTCTGTCAAAAAGACCAGCTTGTCCGCTCCTACCGCTCTGGCGATGGCGCAGGCCGCGTCATCCGCGTTGATATTGTAGGTCTGATACTCATCGTCCAGACCCACAGGAGCCACAATCGGCAGAAAGTCCTTATCCAGAAGGTCAAATAACAGCTTGGGGGTCACCTTCGTAATGTTGCCCGCAAAACCGATATCCTGACCGTTGGAGTACTTCTTTTCCACGTGAATCATGCCGCCGTCCTTGCCGGTGACACCTACGGCCTTGACCCCCAACTCCTGTACCATGGTAACCAGGCGTTTATTGACCCGGTTTAAGACCATCTCGGCGATCTCCATGGTCTCGGCGTCAGTGACTCTCAGACCGTTGACAAAAGTGCTTTCCTTGCCTACCTTCTGTACCCAGCGGCTGATTTCCTTGCCGCCGCCATGTACGATGATGGGTTTGAAGCCCACCAGCTTTAAAAGAGTGACATCTTTGATCACGTTGCGCTGGAGGGTCTCGTCGCTCATGGCGGAGCCGCCGTATTTGATGACCACGATGCGGCGGTTAAACTGTTGTATATAGGGCAGAGCCTCAATGAGGACCTCTGCTTTTTTCATGGCGTCTTCCATATAATCCATAGAGGGTTCTTCCTTTTCATTTATCATTTATCATTTCTGCTTTGGCACCGGGTCAGGAGCGATAATCGGCGTTGATTTTGACATAGTCATAAGTCAAATCGCAC
Organism: Lachnospiraceae bacterium; assembly: GCA_021200345.1. Taxonomy (GTDB): domain Bacteria; phylum Bacillota; class Clostridia; order Lachnospirales; family Lachnospiraceae; genus RGIG6307. The sequence continues at coordinate 11,559 of JAJQGR010000037.1, forward strand.
CCCCAGGCAGTAGCGCTTTCTGTACCCATTTTCATGTCCACATAGACGGTGACCTCGGGTTCCGAGAGGATTCTGGTGGCTTCCTCCTCGCTGTAGTCGGTGCCGGCTCCATTTTGATAGATCAGGATGTCGCCGGCTTCAGAACGGCAGGAAAGCTCGATCTTCTCCGGGTCAAAGGCAACCCCGCTGTAGCCCAGGGCGCAGACAAAGCGGCCCCAGTTGGCGTCATGTCCATAGATAGCGGCTTTGCTTAAGGAGGAGCAGATCACGCTTTTGGCCAAAATTCTGGCATGCTCTTTGGTGTCGGCGTTGACCACCTGACAGGTAAACAGGGCCGTGGCGCCCTCGCCGTCTCCTGCCATGCGTTTGGCCTGGGTTTCGTTGATGTAATGAAGGGCTTCGCAGAATTTGTCGTAATCCTCCCCCTTACGGTCAATGATAGGGTTATGCGCCTGACCGTTTGCCAGCACCAGGAGGGTATCGTTGGTGGAGGTATCCCCGTCCACGGAAATCATGTTGAAGGTGTCCTGCACGTCATTTTTCAGGGCTTCGGTCAACAGTTCCTTCGTGATCAGCACATCGGTGGTCACAAAGCCCAGCATGGTGCACATATTAGGATGGATCATGCCGCTGCCCTTGCACATGCCGCCCATGGTTACCTTTACGCCGCCGATCTCAAACTCCACCGCGGCCTCCTTGGAAATAGTATCAGTGGTCATAATGGCGCAGGCCGCGTCGTGAGCGGCGGATTCGGAGGGATCCTTCGCTTCCGCCAACAGCGCAATGCCCACCCTGACTTTGTCCATCTTTAACTGCATGCCGATGACGCCGGTGGAGCCTAACAGCACACTGTCCGCCGGAATCTGAAGCGCGTCCGCCGCCGCCTGAGCGGTCTGTTCACACCGGGAGTAGCCCTCTTTGCCGGTGGCCGCATTGGCAATGCCGGAATTGACCACCACAGCATGGACGGCATCGCTTTCATCCACCAGTTTTCTGTCCCAGAGCACAGGGGCCGCCTTCACCACATTGGAGGTAAAGGTGCCTGCCGCGACACAGGGAGCAGCGCTGTAAATCAGCGCCATATCCTTTCGGTTCTGATATTTGATACCGGCTTCCACACCCGCGGCTTCGAAGCCTTTGGGGGCGGTGACGCCGCCGGAGATGATTTTCATAGTGGTTTCTCTCTTTCTGAATATGTTGTTGCGGTTTCCGGAAATGTCATGTAAAAAAACACGGCTCAAAACTCATCGTTAATCTTCGCCTTAGCTTTTTTACATGCCATTTCCTGCTTGCCTGGCAATTTGCTTCACAATGTTTTGCAGCATATGCCGATTCTATGATTAACCATCATTTTCGGCGGGCTAATTGATGAACACTGTGTAGTTATCCTTGTTGAGGGCCAGGTCGTAGTAGTTTAAGTCGTCCCGGTAGATCCACTCCAGCTTGCCCCAGAACATATTGCCCACGGCATTGCGGCGGAAGGCGATCAGGTTGACTTTATTGATGCCCTCTTTGGCCAGGGCATTCACACAGGCTTCCACCATGTGCTGGCCGATACCCATCTGGCGGTAGCTTTCCGCCACGCAGACATGGTACAGACAGCCCCGGCGGCCGTCATGTCCGCACAGGATACTGCCCACAATTCTGCCCTCCGACTCCGCCACCACAGAAAGGCCCGGGTTTCTGTTCAGGAAACGGGCCACCCCCTCCCTGGAGTCGTCAATGGAGCGGATACCAAAGCCGGTGATGGTCTCCCAGAGGGCAAACACACCGTTGTAATCCTCCTCAGTCATGGGGCGGATCTGATAGTCTTTTTTCATCCCTCATCTCCCCCTCTATGGGAACATGGGAACCAGTGTCAGTCCCTCATTTTCCTGAAAGCCAAACATCAGATTCATATTCTGTACCGCCTGTCCGGCGGCGCCCTTTACCAGGTTGTCCAACGCTCCCAGCATGATCACTCTTCCGGTTCTGTCATCCACCACAAAATTAATATCCAGGAAGTTGGAGCCTTCCACCCATTTGGTCTCCGGAAGACTGCCTTTGGGAAGAACGCGGACGAAATATTCCTCCCCGTAATACTTCTCATAAACAGCCCGGATCTGCTCCTGCGTGGGGAGAGTGCCGTCCGCCTGAGGCTTCAGCTTCGCGTAGCAGGTGGAAAGAATTCCGCGATTCATGGGCACCAGATGGGGCGTGAAGCTGATCACCACCGGATGTCCCGCGGCATAGCTTAGCTGCTCCTCAATCTCCGGCGTGTGCCTGTGCGTGGCCACGCCGTAAGCCTTCATATTCTCATTGACCTCGCAGAACAGGTTGGGCAGCTTGGCCCCCCGCCCCGCCCCGGAGGTACCGGATTTGGCGTCCACAATCAGGGTATCTGTGTCAATCAGCCCCTCTTTGACCAACGGATAGCAGGTCAGGATGCTGCAGGTGGTGTAGCAGCCGGGATTGGCCACCAGCCGGGCTCCTTTTACCTGCTCCCGGTTCACCTCGCAAAGTCCGTACACCGCCTCCTCAATAAACTGTGGGGATTTATGTGCGATGCCGTACCATTTCTCATACACCGATACGTCCTTGATACGGAAATCCGCGGACAAATCCACGATCTTTACCTTTTCCAGGATCTTCTCCGTCAGAAGCCCCGCCAGATATCCCTGGGGCGTGGCAGTAAAGATCACATCCACCTGCTCTGAGAGCGCCTCCAGATTGTCATCCATACATTTTGCGTCCACCAGAGTGAAAAAATTCTGATAAACCTCCGCATAGGGCTTCTCTATGTAGCTGCGGCTTCCATACCACACAATCTTCACATCTTTGTGATTCAATAAAATACGCACAAGCTCGCTGCCGGCGTAGCCTGTGGAACCAATAATTCCGACTTTGACCATAATTTGTCCTTTCTGACAGTCGATCAGACGGGATCAGTCCCGAACATTTTCATCATACTTGAATTAAAATAAAATTACAAGGGGTTTATGACACAGTTGTGACCGACTTTTTCCTTTTTCATTTGATCCGCTTCCTAGTTTATACACCACATTTTGCATTTATGCAACAACTTTTTTGTTTTATGCAGTTTTTATATAAACTTTTTGCATTTCTTTTGTTTTTGGGCTTGATTTTATAAAAGGAATGGTATATAGTGGTTGAAGTCTGAAAGAAGTTCTAAAGAAAAAGGAGATTTTATATTATGAAAGAAAAAGTAATTCTCGCCTATTCCGGCGGTCTTGACACCACCGCTATCATTCCCTGGCTGAAAGAGAATTTTGATTATGAGGTCATCTGCTGCTGCATCGACTGCGGTCAGGCGGAGGAGCTGGACGGCCTGGAGGAACGGGCCAAATCCTGCGGCGCTTCCAAACTCTACATTGAGAATGTGATCGACGAGTTCTGCGATGAGTATATCGTTCCCTGCGTACAGGCCAACGCCATTTATGAGAACAAGTATCTGCTGGGCACCTCCATGGCCCGCCCGCTGATCGCCAAGAAGCTGGTGGAAATTGCCCGCAAGGAGGGCGCTACCGCCATCTGTCACGGAGCCACAGGCAAGGGCAACGACCAGATCCGCTTTGAACTGGGCATCAAGGCCCTGGCCCCGGATATTAAAATCATCGCCGCCTGGAGAAGTGACAAGTGGAATATGAGCTCCCGTCAGGAGGAGATCGAGTATTGCAGGGCCCACGGCATTGATCTTCCCTTCTCCGCGGATTCCTCTTACAGCCGCGACAGGAACTTATGGCACATCAGCCACGAGGGACTGGAGCTGGAGGATCCGGCCCAGGAGCCCAATTATGACCATCTTCTGGTGTTGAGCCAGACCCCGGAGAAAGCGCCTGATCAGCCCGAGTATGTGACCATGACCTTTGAGGCCGGTGTTCCGAAATCCCTCAACGGGAAGGAAATGAAGGTCTCCGAGATCATTGAGGGGCTGAACGCCCTGGGCGGCAAGCACGGAATCGGTATCATTGATATCGTGGAGAATCGTGTGGTAGGCATGAAATCCCGCGGTGTATATGAGACTCCCGGCGGTACCATTCTGATGGAAGCCCATCAGCAGCTGGAGGAGCTGATCCTGGACCGTGAAACCTATACCCAGAAAAAGGAAATGGACAACAAATTCCCCGATCTGGTCTACGAGGGCAAATGGTTTACCCCCAAGCGGGAGGCAATTCAGGCCTTTGTT
>JAJQGR010000316.1 GCA_021200345.1 Lachnospiraceae bacterium
CGGTATGATAAGATGGTGGGGAAATTTACCGGAAACGATGTGCCGGCCTGCGGCTTTTCCATTGGCTTTGAGCGGATTATTCTGCTGCTGATGGAGCGGGGCTTTCAGGTGCCCGGCGCTCCAAAGAAGGTGGCTTACCTGATAGAGAAGGGCGTGGACGGCGAACGGCTGAGCAATATTATCGCTCAGGCTCAGGAGGCCAGAAAGGACGGCACCCAGGTGCTGGTGGTGCGGATGAATAAAAATAAAAAATTCCAGAAGGATAACCTGATGAAGGAAGGATATACGGAATTTGTGGATTTCTATAAAGAAAAGAGAGTCATAGAATGAAATTGAAACTTTACGTAATGGACATCCGGGAGCTGGAGAGGGCGGATCTGTGTGAAAGAGCGCTTCGCCTGCTGGATCCGGTGCGTAAAGAAAAGGCAATGAAAGCCGGAAATGAGAAAGACCGGGCGCGCAGTGTGGGCGCCGGTCTTTTATTGCTTCTGGGATATGTAAATCATTCCGGGCGCAATGAGGACTTGCAAATATTGTCCCCCACACGTATAATACAGACAATTGAGGATGAGGAAAAGAAAAGAGGCCGTCCTTTGGCTGAGGGAATTTGCTATGAAATATCCGACGCGGGCAAACCGGCCTGGAAGGGTCCGCATTTTAATTTGTCGCATTCCGGCAATTATGCCGTTCTGGTGACCGGCGACGTTTTGGTGGGGATTGATGTGCAGGAGCCCAGGAGGGTGCTTCATAAGTCCATTGGAAGCTACCACAGCTTTTGTAAGCTGGAAAGTTACTTAAAGTGTACGGGCCGGGGAATTGGAAAAAGAATTGACGCCTGCTACGCGGAGCTTAAGGAGGCGGAGGAATCGGGAGAATATTATTTCCGGAATATTCCAATGCCTGATGAATACGATTTATGGATCTGCGCCAGGATAGATAAGGAGGTTGCAAAATGACAGGAAAAGAGTTGACAGATCGTCTGCTTGAAAATGTCAAAAAAGTCATCATCGGCAAAGAGGAGACTGCCAAGCTGCTGCTGACGGCCATTCTGGCGGACGGACACGTGCTTTTGGAGGATGTGCCGGGCACGGGAAAGACAAAACTGGCCAAGACCATTGCCAGATCTCTGGACGCGGATTTTTCCAGGATTCAGTTTACTCCGGATTTGCTGCCTTCGGATATTACCGGTCTGAATATTTACGATCAGAAGCAAAATGAGTTCGTACTGCGCAAGGGCCCGGTGTTTACCAATATCCTGCTGGCGGACGAGATTAACCGGGCCACGCCCAGAACCCAGGCGGGGCTTCTGGAATGTATGGAGGAACGACAGGTTACCATCGACGGAGAAACCTATCCGGCGGGAAGCCCCTTTTTTGTGATTGCCACTCAGAATCCGGTGGAAACCTCTGGAACCTTTCCGCTGCCGGAGGCGCAGATGGACCGTTTTATGATGAAGCTTTCCATGGGACTGCCCACCAAAGAAGAGGAACTGGATATTCTGGACCGTTATATGGAGAAAGATCCCCTGACGGAATTGACCAGGGTGCTGACGCTTGAGGAGCTGGCGGCGGCAAAAGCTGAGGCCAATCAGGTACAGGTACATTCCAGCGTGCGTGAATATCTGGTGGATATTGTGGCCGCTACCAGAAAGGGCGACAATGTGGTGATGGGCGTCAGCCCAAGAGGAAGCCTGGCGCTTTTACGCTGTGTTAAGGTGTCCGCCTGGCTGGACGGCAGAAATTATGTGATTCCTGATGATGTGCGGGCCATGGCAGTGCCGGTTCTGGCGCATCGAATTGTGTTGAATTATGGTTACGGCAAGGGAGGCGATACCCGCGCGCTGGTGGAGAATATTCTGAAAAGTGTACCGGTGCCCACAGAGGACTATCAGTCATGATTGCGCTGATTACGGTGGGAATTGTGGCCTGGCTGCTTTATATGATTCAGCTGAAGGTTTATCAGAAGCTGTGGAACCGGAACCTTAGCGTCAAAATTGATTTTTCCTGCAGAGAGATTTTTGAGGGGGAGCAGGGGAATCTTTTAGAGGTTGTGGAAAACCGGAAACACCTGCCCCTGGCCATGCTGAAAGTAAAATTTCATACGGATCGGAATCTGGTGTTTGACGATGTGGACGGTTCCCGGGTCAGCGATCTTTTCTATCGCAATGACGTATTTCAGATCGGCGGCGGGGAGAGAATCACCCGCACACTGTCTTTTACGGGGCAGAAGCGCGGTTACTATAAGATTATGGGTATTGATCTGGTGAGCACGGAGCTGCTGATGACGGCGGATATGGCCGAAAGCCGCGGGGAAGACAGCTGGCTGTACGTGTATCCCAGGCCGTTTTTCAGCGAGGACTTCTGGCAGTCTCTGCAGCAGTTAAACGGTGAGGTGCTGACCAGAAGACATCTCATAGAGGATCCCTTTGAATACAGAGGAATTCGTGAGTATCAGCCCTTTGATACCATGAGAAGCGTCAACTGGAAGGCCACCGCCAAAACCGGCTCCTTAAAGGTCAATCAGCGCAATTACACGGCGCTGCAGACCATCCGGATCTTTTTTAATATTGATGATCTGGGGATTCTGAAAAAGGACGACGCGGTGGAGCTGTGTCTGCGGATCTGCGCGGCATTGTCCGCCTATTTTCTGTCTCAGGGAATTCGCGTTTCTTTGTATGGCAATGGTGTGGATGTGATCAACAATGAGCCAGTGGGGATTGAAGCGGGAGCCGGAAACGGTCAGATGGATCAGATTTATAAAGCCTTAGCGCGGGTGGATACTTCGAAAGCAGGAGTCAATTTTACGGAGTCTTTCCGGGAAAAGCTGCTTTATGAGAGCGGCGGCACCATGACCCTGTTTGTCTCCGCCAATGCCTATGAGGATCTGCTGACGCTGATCGGAGAGTATCAGGAGCTGGGAAAAGAGTATGTCTGGTTTTATCCTGTGTGGAGAAGAGAAAAGCCGTCTCTTCCGGCGTGGGCGCAGCCTCACGTCAGATGGGTGGACGGACAGGGAAAATAAGGAGCATTTCAATGAAAGACAGAACGCTTCAGATTGCCAGAGCCGGGATGGCCGCACAAATGAATTACTGGATTCTTTTCACTCTGGCTGTCACTGTGATGGGAATAGCCGGAGGGACAGACCCTCAGATGTGGCGCTGGGTATTATTTTGCCTGATGCCCCTGATGTATCTGTATTTCCGGCTGCGTAAGAAATTCTGGCAGTGCTTTGCTGGACATTTATTCACGGCGGCATTTTTTTGCTGGCTTTCGTACGGAGAGGGTCTGAACAGAATCCTGTCTGTGATGTTTGTGGTCGGTTTTCTCGTATATTCCTTTG
>JAJQGR010000287.1 GCA_021200345.1 Lachnospiraceae bacterium
GATTTTGAGTTCGGCAGATTCCTTTCGCGGCTGCACACTTTCTTTCGTCTCTTCCATATCCGAAACTTCAAAGGTCTGATCTTTTGACAGAAAATGCCCTTTCGGTACAAACTGTAGTCCGGGTGTCACTTTTAACACTGCTTCCCGGTTGCTTCTGTTTATGATCCTGTAGCTGACGGCAATCACATTTTTTTCCTGCGCCATGACCACTTTTTTTTCCACTGTGACGCCGGACATCAGATAGCTCCAGGCCGGATATATTTCATAGGAAAATGCAGTTTGATATCGATAGCCGTCTTCATTTTCCTTTTTATTTGAATATTCCTGACTGGACAGAAAAACCGTTCTGCTGTCAGCGGTCAGTTCCTCTGTCAGGTGATGTACCATGTTATATCTGTGGTTGGGTGCCTCCTCTTTTTCACAGCTCATCAGAAGCGCATGGTCATTGCGGCTGCAGGAGCCAATCATCGTCATGGATGAAAAGCCGCCCAGTCCATTGGTCAGCAGATAACAGTTTTCCTGTCCCCGCTCCAGCGTGGCAAAATCATTTCTCCCATATAAAAAACGCATGTGTTATTCCCCCGGAAAAGTTGATGATGCCATTGTACTAAAAAAACGCAGAAGTCGCAACCAAAATCAGATATTGACAAGCTCCGTAATATTCGCTAGATTAAGAGCAATCGTATTATTAGCAAAAGGAGCTTTTCATGTATCAGAATTATATTTTTGACCTGTACGGCACACTGGTGGACATCCACACAAACGAGCGGAAGAAATATCTATGGGAAAAGATGGCGCTGTATATGCGCTTTCAGGGGGCGGAATACACCGCCGCAGAGCTAAAGATCGCTTACGGCAGAGAAATCAAGGAACAGAAGAAGAAAAAAAGCACTGAAATCAGCGCAAAAACAGGAGTTTATGTGCCGCCCGAGGAGATCGAGGCTTCTTTCGAGGAGCTGATCCCTTCCCTCTATCAGGCCAGGGGAGTGATTGACATTTCCGCAGAGCGGATCTTAGACTGGGCAATGATGTACCGCACGATTTCCATGGAACATCTGTGTCTGTATGAGGGAGCGAAAGAACTGCTGATGCGTTTAAAAGAAGACGGCAAAAATATATACCTGCTCTCCAATGCCCAGCGTTTGTTTACGGAGCCTGAGATGCGCGCGTTGGGGATTTATGACCTTTTTGACGCTGTCTATTATTCCTCGGATGTGGGCTTTGTCAAGCCCTCCAGACACTTTTATGGGCGTCTGCTGACAGAACAGCGGTTGGATCCGTCGAAATCTGTCATGGTCGGAAACGACGACAAGGCCGATGCCTGGGGTGCCCATGACAACGGCCTTGACAGTATCTACGTCTATACCAGACAGTCTCCGAAGATGGAAAGTCCACTCCCGGCTAACTGTCAGAAAATCAATGTGATATCAGAGGCTTTTTGCGCATCATCTATCCATTTCTGCGGGCCTCAAGGTTTTTGATGTACTCATACAGGAAATCTACTGTTCCGTCAATGCCAAGAACACCACTGTCCATGCAAAGATGATAGCTGTCCGCCCTGCCCCACTTCTTGGCGGAATAATAATTATAATAACTCTGGCGCTGCTTGTCGGTCTTGCGGCACAGATCCTTTGCCTCCGCGACGGTCACATTGTGCCGGGCGCTGACACGCTTAGCCTTTGCCTCCTCCTGCCCGAAGATGAATACATTCAGACAGTTTTTAAAGTCACTGAGCGCATAATCCGCACATCTGCCCACGATGACGCAGGCACCCTCTGCCGCAATCTTCTTTACTGTGTCAAACTGTGCAAGGAAAACCTTCTGACTGATGGGCATCTCTGAAAATGCCTGATTGTAGCCAAAAGAATAAGAATCCATCACCACACTGTACAGGAAAGAGCTGGTAGGTCTCTCGTCGTGCATCTGAATCATTTCCTCAGCAAAGCCACTTTCCTTGGCGGCTCTTGCCAGCAGTTCCTTGTCAAAATATGGGACTCCCATCTTTTGAGCCAGCTTCTCGCCGATCTCCCGCCCACCGGAACCAAATTGTCTGCCGATTGTCACGATTGTATTCATACCACGTCCTCCTGTTCTGTAATGAAAACTTCAAGCATATCGGTGTATTTTTGTTATGGTAATAATAACAAATATTTTCAGAAAATGCAACATTTTTTATTCATTTTGCCGATACAAATGTTGCTAAGAACAATACACAATTTTATTTCGTCATCTTCTAAAATATTTTCAGCAGATGTTCAAAATACTCCGGAAGGGGCGCATTCACCTCAATATACTCTCCACTTCGCGGGTGAATGAAGCCCAGTGTCATGGCGTGCAGGCATTGTCCCTGCAGCTGATAAGGGGAAGTTCTGCCTGAAGCGTACAGTTCGTCCCCCAGCAGCGGATGCCCTATACTGGACATATGCACCCGTATCTGGTGCGTTCGTCCGGTTTCCAGCTGACAGGTAAGGTAAGCGTATTTCTCAAAATAACGCATCACATGATAATGTGTGATGGCCTCTTTTCCTCCCTTTTGCACCACTGCCATTTTTTTGCGGTCGGCGGGATGCCGGCCAATGGGAGCGTTCACCACTCCGTCCTCGTTTTGCGGATTACCATAGCAGATGGCGTGATATACCCTGTGGATAGTGTGGGCCTTCAGCTGATCGGCAATGGCGTTGTGAGCCATATCATTTTTGCATGCGATTAGGGCCCCTGTAGTATCTTTGTCTATACGGTGAACAATACCGGGACGCATGACGCCATTGATTCCGGAAAGTTCTTCTCCGCAGTGATACATCAGCGCATTGACAAGGGTACCGCTGTAATGTCCGGCCGCCGGGTGAACCACCATTCCCTTGGGTTTATTGACGACGATCACATCCTGATCTTCATATAAAATATCCAGAGGAATGTTTTCCGCCGCAATCTGGGGCTGGACCGCGTCAGGCAGTTCAAAGATCACCTCATCATCAACAGACAGCCTGACTCCCGGCCTGGAAGAGACTGCACCATTGATCGTTACGCCGCCTTCTCTGATCATTTTCTGAATAAAAGATCTGGACAGCGAATCAATCAGATATAAAAGTGCTTTATCCAGTCGTTCTCCGTCCAGTTCTTCCGTGATTTTAAAAATATATGTGTTCATACAGTTTGTCATTCAATATCTAATCATTCCCAGTATTTTTCTCTTCCTTCTGTCCCGGTATAATGTAATCCAGGTCCGTACTGTCATAACGGAATAAAATGAAAATGATCAGCAACACCACAGAAAAAGTGATACAGCAGTCTGCAATATTAAAAATCGGAAAATTGATCAGTTTGATATAAACAAAATC
>JAJQGR010000195.1 GCA_021200345.1 Lachnospiraceae bacterium
GGAACAGGGTGTTTGCGGTGGCCTGCGGAGCGGTGGAATACGCACAGGATGCGTTCAGAAAACGGACTGGGATGAGCTTTTCCGCGGCAGTGGCCTCTGAGCCGGTCAATTTTGATAGAATAGCTAGAATGGTGATCAGACTCAGACAGGTTATGGTAGGCTATCTTGGAAATGAGCGGGAGGTGATTGCTCATGTGGAGACGCTGATCACTGACAGAAAAGCGGGAAACATGGACTGGGAAGCATCAGGAAGCATCAGGCTGAAATCCTGTCTGGAGCTGCAGCGGCGGCAGGAGTTTTTTGATATTCTGTCGGCCTGCGGAGAGGAATTGACGGAAGCCGGGAGCCGGCATGATCCCAGGGCAATGGAGCTGTATTACAGTATTTCTGTGATGCTTCTGCAGTTTATCAACGAAAATCATCTCAATGAAAAGATCACTTTTCGTATTGGTCTTTATAAGCTGACAAAGGTGGATGAGCATGCATCCTGGATGGAGGCGTATCAATATTTATCTGATGTTTCGGAGGCGGTGTTCGGCTTGCTTGGTGATAATGAAAAATCGTTATCGGGAAAGGCGCTGAAAAGGGTCTGTGATTACATAGATCATCACTTGTCGGGGGATTTGACTCTGCCCAGGCTGGCGGACGAGGGAGGGTTTAACGCAAGCTATCTGTCCCGGCTGTTCAAACAGGTGTATGGGATCACGATTACGGATTATATTTATCAGAAAAGAATGAAGCTGGCGATGGAACTGCTGGCTTCCACAAATCAGAAGATTCAGGATATTGTGGAACAGACGGGATACTTATCTGCTCATTCTTTTGCCAGAGCATTTCGAAGCTATGCGGGGATATCACCGTCGGAGTACAGGGAGCAGGCAAAGAAGTAAAAACGGGTTACGGAAGTAAAAACATGCACATGGAACCGAAAAAGGGCGCAGTTTATAATGAAATCATCAAGAAAGGAATGGAGGATCACCATGAAAAAACAATTAGCCACATTACTGATTGCGGCCCTTTGTCTTACCGGCTGCGGCGCTTCGGACAGCAGCTCTACAGCTTCGGAGTCGTCATCGGGGGACAGTCAGACCACGCAGGAAACGTCAACCTCCACTGAGACCGTGGAAGAAGCCGGGGAATTGAATTTATACGGCTTTGATGAGCCTGTCACCATCAAGGTGGGGATCAGCCGGGCGGCGGATTTTAATTATCAGGGGGATGACACAGCATCCAATAACGTGTGGATGGATCTGTATCGGGAAAATAATATTATTCCGGAAATTCTCTATGAAGTGGACAGCAGTCAGGCGGACACCAAGCTTTCCACGGCCATCATGTCGGGGGATTATCCGGACATCCTGGCGCCGGGCACCAGTGATTATGTGAATTACGCGGAAACGGGGGTCATTGCGGATATTACAGAAGCCTTTGAAATGTACGCCAGCGACGAACTGAAAGAGTATCTGCAGGCAGATGGCGGGCTGGCGCTGGAAAGCGTTACCATTGACGGCAGATTGTACGGAATCCCGGAGGTACAAAATCCTTATGACTCGGTGCCTCTGATGTTTATCCGTCAGGACTGGCTGGATAATCTGGGGCTGCAGGTTCCAACCACGATGGAAGAGCTGGTGGAGGTAGCCAGAGCATTTACCTTTGATGATCTGGATGGAAATGGGGTAAATGATACCTATGGTCTGGCTCTGGACGGCGTGGATGTGCTGACAAACTCCGTCGGAGACATGAGCGCGATTTTTGCCGGGTTTGGCGCTTATACTGGAACAGGGATGACCTTTATCGAGGGCGAAGATGGAAACGTGACCTGGGGCGGTACCAATGCTGAGGGTATGAAGGCGGCGTTGACAATGCTGCAGAGCATGTATGAAGAGGGCACTGTTGCATCAGACTTTATTACCATGGATTCCAACAGTCTTTTTGAGGAGGCTGGAGGCGGCAGATGCGGGATCTGGTTTGGACCTATGTGGGGAGCCATGGTTCCGGCATCCAACATCATTCAGTCGGATCCAGACGCGCATATAACCTCTGCGCCTGTTCCGGATGGGCTGGATCAGGGCGGGAGCAAGGCCCTGCTTTCTACCTCTGTCAGCACAGTGTATTGTGTGAGCAGCCAGTGCGAGAATCCGGAGGTGTTGATTAAACTGTTAAATCTGAGTGTGCAGAAGCTTTGCTATCCTGTGGATAATGATGAGTTTTTCACCTACTATGGAGGTGCGGGACGCACTGGCTGGAAAACATGCCTGACGCCTACTCTTACTCCTTTGAAGAATTATGACAACTATCAGAAAGAATCTGCGGCGCTTGCCAGTGGAGATACCAGCGAGTTAAACGCGGAGCAGACCTCGGATTATGAAAATATGGCCGCGTTTCTGGAAATGTATGAATCCGGTGACTTTGACGCCACGGATGCGGTATTCAGCTCCGGCATTGCCCTGTATACAGTATTTGGAGATCCGGAAGGTTCCTATGCCGCATTGGATCAGATGATTAAAAATGACGAGTTTGTATATTCCGCTTATAACACGCTGCCTACGGAGAGTATGTCAGAAAATTCGGCTACGCTGAAAAAGATGACGGTGGAAACCATTGTCAAGATTATCACCGGAGATTCTGTGGATACCTATGATGAATTCCTGGAATCCTGGTATGCACTGGGCGGACAGGAATGCATTGATGACGCTCAGGCCTGGGTGGACGCCAACAATTAAGATCAGGTACGAACAGACCTGCCTGATGTCTTGACAGAAAGGGTAATGAAGTGCAGCAATGCGTTCGTTGCCCTTTCTTTTTTTAAAGAGGAGAGAGAAGACCATGGAAAAAAAGAAAAAGAAAGGAAGAGCCAGACTGAAAAATACATGGATGTTCCATGCAATGCTGGCGATCCCCTGTCTGTTTTTATTTATCTACAGTTTCCTGCCGATTCCTGCCGGCATTATGATGGCGTTTCAGAATTTTCAGCCGGGGAAGGGCTTCTTTGGTTCGGATTTTGTGGAATTAAAAAATTTCAGGAAGCTGTTGTTGCTTCCCGATACTATGCCGGCGCTCAGAAATACCCTGATCATAGCCATCTGTAAAATAGTGGGAAATCTGGCAGTGGCGGTGACATTCGCGCTTCTTCTGAATGAGGTTCGGGGAAAAGCCTTTAAAAGGACGGTGCAGACCATTACCTATCTTCCTTATTTCCTTTCCTGGGTAGTGCTGGCAGGAATCATGATCAGATTTCTATCTCCCGGCAGTGCGGCGACCAACCCGGGACTTTTAAACACGGTGCTGGTGAATCTGGGAGTTTTAAAAGAGCCTGTATACTTCC
>JAJQGR010000174.1 GCA_021200345.1 Lachnospiraceae bacterium
TATTTCAATGTATCGAACGATTGGCTTTCGATACTTCCAATCTGTATGCCAAATATCCCATCGCCCCACCGGGAACTGCCATATCAATTGAAAGAGTCGGGCGATCGACTCTTTTCATGGAGATTTTAGAAAAAAATAAAACATTATAAGCTATACAGATTGCCGCTTTCAGTGGTATGATAAACAGGATCGTTCTATCAACGAAGAAATGGTCCTGTTTTTTATTTCAAACGAGCCGGGAGGCACTTTCACCATAAATTCGTATAAGGAGAACAAATGAACAGCAACCGCTATCTGATTCTGGATGAAATCCGGGGACTTGCCCTTTTAAATATGATTGCCTACCATGCCTGTTGGGACTTAGTCTACATGTTCGGCCTGGACTGGGCCTGGTATCAGTCTGACGTAGCTTATATATGGCAGCAGGGTATCTGCTGGACTTTTATCTTTCTCTCCGGCTTTTGCCTGCCCTTAGGGAAAAAAAAGATGCGGCGGGGACTGATTGTTTTTGTTTGCGGACTGGTGATTACGGCTGTGACGCTTCTTGTCATGTATGACGACCGCGTCATTTTTGGCGTACTGACGCTGATTGGCACCTCCATGCTGTTGACCGCGCTCCTGGAACCGCTGCTAAAAAAATGTCCTCCTGCAGTAGGCTTTACGGTCAGCTTTCTGCTCTTTTTCCTGACCAAAAAAATCAACAGCGGGTATCTGGGCTTTGGTAACATCAAACTGCTTACGCTGCCAAAAGGTCTGTACCAAAATCTGTTCACCACCTTTTTAGGCTTTCAGGCGCCCGGCTTCTATTCCACAGACTATTTTTCCCTCATTCCCTGGACGTTTCTGTTTCTCGCAGGATTCTATTTCTATACTTTGATGCAGCAAAAGAATGGTCTGCGGTATCTTGCAGGAGGCAAATTAAAGCCTCTGCAGATTCTGGGGCAGCACTCTCTTCCCATCTACATGGTGCATCAGGTTCTGCTGTATGCAGTGTTTTCCATTGTGTTCTATTTATTTTAGCGTGCAGCACCGAAATGAAAGATGCTTTTTAAATTCTGCGCAAGCCTATTTTTTCCCTTTAATCATTTTCACCCTTTCTACAGTGTAAAGGATAAAACTCAGCAGCATGAATCCGGTACAGAGAATAATCAGTCCCACGGAAAGCTGCTGCGGAATATCATGCCAGAATACATGCAGAATTGCCGTAAAATATAAAAGAAACGTAGTTACCTTGCCGTGCCAGTCAGCACCGTCCACCCGGCCGGTCTTCTTGATTGCCATAAGCCCTGTCGTACACATCACAATTTCCTTGATCAGCAGCAGGAAAAAGGGCATTGCCATCAAAGGATACTCCACCACCAGGCAGAGCAAAATCGCTCCCTGGGTCAGCTTGTCCGCCAACGGATCCAGTACCTTCCCCAGGTTGCTGACCATATGAAATCTCCGTGCGATCCATCCGTCAAGAGTGTCAGTCAGACCGGACAGGATAAGGAATATCGCTGTCAATATGGTATTATGTATGCCGCTGTAAGACCACACAAAGCAGGGGATCAGAATAATTCTGAAAAAAGACATTCCATTGGGAATGGTAAATATTCTGTCCTCCGGGTTCTCCTTTTTGTCATTCTCTATGGTTGTCTTATGATCTTCTTTCATGACTGGTTTCTCCCTCGTATCGCGGCCAAAAGCGTCGCTCTTTCATTCAAACAATCATTATAATATCAATCCTGTAAAATGCAACCAAATTTTCTATAAAATAACGCGGAAGATTTCCACAATCTCCCGCGTTTTTACTACTGCCAGGTCATTATTTTTAAATAAACGGATTATAAAACCGATCCCCGTCCCAGAAAGTGATCACGGCGCTGAGTACCAAAAGCACCACCCCAAGCCCAATCACCAGCCAGTCATTCCGCTTCAGGGAGCGTCCCATATACCAGGTACGTTTTTTACGATCCTTGCCAAAGCCCCTTAGCTCCATGGCGTTGGAGATGACATCAATCCGGGCAAGGCTGGATAAAATCAGGGGCATCAGAATCGTCACCACGTTTTTTAACCGGGTCCATAGCTTTACTTTCTTTCCCAGTTCCACACCCCGGGCCTGCTGTGCCTGGCTGATATTATGATAATCTCTCTGAATATCCGGAATATATCTGAGCGCGATAGCCACAGAATACCCTACCCTGTAGGAAACACCAATGCGGTTCAAACTGGCCGCGAACTCACTGGGATTGGTAGCGGAAATAAACAGGATAGCGATGGGCAGGGAAACAAAGTACTTCAGAGACACGTTAAACATATAAAACAACTGCTCCGCCGTCACGTCATAGCGCCAGAAAAAGTGAAAAAGCACATGTCTGGTACCGTACACCGCGGTTCCCTGATCCGGGTTAAAAAGATAAATGAAAATATTGTTCATCAGCAGGAAAACCAGCATGAACACCATCATGAAGCGGACTTCCTTAAATTTGATGTGGCTGAACCGAAAGGCAAGGCAGCTGATAATCAAAAGCCCCAGCAGCACCCTGGTATCGTATGTCAGCATACTGGCAAAGGTAAACAACAGAAAAAAAACCAGCTTGGTTACACCCGTCAGTTCATGAACCACACTTTTGCGTTCTATGTAATTCAATACGGTTTTAGCGGCCATTGTCTCTCACCTCCCTGTCTGCGTCAATAAAGCGATCCACAAAGGCCTCCGGCGGAGTAATTCCACATCGGTTTGCCAGTGTGAAAAGACTGGTCTCTTTGAGTGCGGCTTCCCTGACCAGATCTGGATTGCACAGCACCACCGAGGATGCCTCATCGCATACCAGACGGCCATTGTTGAACACCAGCGCCCTGGGCGTATATTCCAGCATCAGATGCATATCGTGAGTGATCATTACCACCGTCACCCCCTGATCATTCAGGGAACGAAGGAACTCCATAATTTCCGTATAATGCTTAAAATCCTGGCCGGCGGTGGGCTCATCCAGAATAATCAGTTCCGGTCCCATGACCAGAACGCTGGCAATGGTCACCCGCTTTTTCTGTCCAAAGGACAGTGCGGAGATCGGCCAGCTGCGGAAAGGATAAAGGCCGCAGATTTTCAGGGCATTTTCCACCCTCTCCCGAATTTCCGCTTCGCTTAAGCCGAGGTTTTTGATACCCAGCGCCACCTCGTCAAAGATCATGGTCTTGGAAATCATCTGATTGGGATTCTGCATCACATATCCAATGTGAGCCGCCCGCTCTCTGATGGTATCATTGGTGACGTCTTTTCCCTTAAAATATACTTTTCCCTGAGTCAGAGGCTCAAACCCGCAGATCAGCTTGGACA
>JAJQGR010000156.1 GCA_021200345.1 Lachnospiraceae bacterium
TTGTCATGATGGCTGGTATACAGGTATTTTATGCCGCCGTGAATAATTCAGGTTAAATGATTATTTCTCGGGAATTGCCTGTCAGGGGGAGGATCCTTATGATCCGGACACTTATGCGGGAGCGATACGTACGGCGCTGCAGGCATGGCGGGAATATGCACCTCAGGCAACCTTTGTATTGTGTGCGCAGAACTTCAGTCAGCTGTATTCTTACGGGAAAGTGGTGGATGACAGTGATACTCTGAATTATGGGGGCGGGACAGGGCTTGATTATGTACAGGCGCTGATGGAGATCGCCGGAGAGTATGATGATGTGATTTTTATCAATATCTATGATGATGTTCATATTGATATGAGCAACTGTACGCTGATGCTGGAGGATGGAACACATTTTACGGCTTATGGCAGGGAAATCTACGCGAAGAATGTGGTAAAGTATCTTGCGAAGGATTTGATTGCAAAGTATGGGTAAGAGGTGATATACTATGAACACTTAGGGAAGCGGAGCCGGAGGCGAACGCTGAGCTTAGTGAGAATGCATACCATGGGCTTTGCTCATGATATACTATGAACACAGAAGGAGGGTATTTCATATGATTTTGGATTTGTTTAAACTGGATGGTAAAGTGGCGGTGGTAACCGGCGCCAACACCGGGCTTGGTCAGGGAATGAGCGTTGCTCTTGCGCAGGCGGGCGCTAAGGTCGTTGGTGTGGCGAGACGCTCCTGCGCGGACACCCGGGAAAAGATCGAGGAATTTGGAGGCTCATTTGCGGAAATTATCTGTGATATTTCTCAGATGGAGTCCATTCCGAAGATTTTAAACGGTGCTCTGGAAGCCTATGGAAGAGTGGATATCCTTGTCAATAATGCGGGCGTAATCATTCGTAATGATGCTATTGATTATACGGAGGAGGACTGGGACAAGGTGGTGAACCTGAACGAAAAAATCGTATATTTCTTAAGTCAGGCTTTCGCAAAACAGTACATAGCTCAGGGCAGCGGCGGGAAAATTATCAGTGTCGCTTCCATGCTGGCTTATCAGGGCGGTATCAGAGTTCCCTCCTACACAGCGTCCAAGTCCGCGGTTATGGGGATGACGAAAGCCATGGCCAATGAGTGGGCCCAATATGGTATTAATGTGAACGCTATCGCGCCGGGATATATGGCGACAAATAATACGGCTCAGTTGAGAAACGATGCTGACAGAAGCGAGGCGATTCTGGACCGTATCCCGGCACAGCGCTGGGGAACGCCTGCGGACATGATGGGGGCGGTTGTTTATCTTGCGTCCGCGGCATCAGAATATGTAAATGGTTTTACATTGGCGGTGGACGGCGGCTGGCTGGCCAGGTAGCAGGGAGATGATATTTAAAATATGAAGAAATTCAGCAAGAGAAAGGCAAAGAGGATCGCGTCAGCGACGATTTGTATTATTATTGTGGCGGCCATGCTGCTTTCGCTGGTGGCCGCGCTGCTGTAAGATGAGGGGGCAGCGTTTGATACCTGACGGTAATGAGGAGATCAGATGAAAAAATTCCGGAAGTGTTTGAAATGGATAGCTGCGATGGCGATTGTCGGAATCTGGCTTGTGTCGCTGCAGGGAACTGTGCGCGCGGATGAGGTGGAGACAGCCCCTGCAGGCGTCTATATTGACAGTGTAGATATTTCGGGGATGACATTGGAGCAGGCTACAAAAGCTGTGGAAGAATACGTGGAAGAGCTTCTGCAGACAGAGCTGATTCTTCAATACAAGGCGGACGGCAGTACGGTGGCGGAAATCAGGGCTACCGCCGCCGGACTTGGAGGCTACTGGAGCAATACGGAAATTGTTCAGGAGGCAGTGTCGGCGGGGAAAAGCGGAAATGTAGTGGAAAGGTACAAAACCTTAAAGGATCTGGAGCGTACTTCCAAAGTGTTTGCGGTGGAGATCCTCTTTGATCAGACAGCAATTCAGGAGTTCATAGACCTGAACTGTACCGTCTATGATCAGGCCGCGGTGAATTATTCCCTGACCCGGAGCGGCGGTTCTTTTCAGATTGCCGCAGGTTCTGCGGGGTATGCGGTGAACGCGGAGGCTTCAGCGGAGAGCATTGCCGCTTCTCTGAATGAGGGCTGGGATAAGCAGACAGAGTATCTGGAGCTTACGGTGGAAGTGGAGGAGCCGCTGGGGTCCGCTGAGGAATTGTCCAAAGTTCAGGACGTAATCGGTACCTACACTACCAGCTTTTCCAGCGCGACTTCTGCCAAGATCGCCAATATTGCCAACGGAGCAAGGCTGATTAATGGGGTAACGCTCTATCCGGGCGAGGAATTCTCCTTTGATTCTTACTCCTCCCCATACACTACGGATAACGGTTTTGTAACCGGAAAAGCTTATGAAGCCGGCAAGGTGGTGGACAGTATTGGCGGAGGGATCTGTCAGGTTTCCTCTACCCTTTACAACGCGGTATTGCGGGCGGAACTGAAAGTTACCATGCGCTATAATCATTCCATGATTGTAGGTTATGTGCCTATTTCATCGGATGCTACCCTGGCAGAGTCCTCAGGCAAGGATTTTCGCTTTGTGAACGACACGGATACCCCGATTTATATTGAGGCATATACCAACGGAACCACGCTTACAGTGAATATTTACGGCCAGGAGACCAGAGCGTCCAACCGTACGGTGGAGTTTGAGAGTGTGGTCCTGGAGACGATCAATCCGGGTGCGGATGTGATTTATACAGATGCTTCTCAGCCCATTGGTTATGTGCAGACCAGCAGCGCTTATACGGGGTATAAGGCACAGCTGTGGAAAGTGGTCTATGTGGATGGCGTGGAACAGAGCCGCACACAGGTGAACAGCAGTAATTATACGGCGGTGGCAAGAACAGCAACCTTTGGGACAGCCACGTCCGATGAGAGTCAGGCAGCGGCAATGAATGAGGCCATTGCTACTGGAAGCATTGATTATGTCAAGAGTGTGATGAATTCACTGCTGACGGCGGGAACCTCAGAAACGACGGAAGCTGAGGGGACTGCGGAGAGCACTCAGGACTCGGCGGAAGCAACGGCTGAAGGGGAAACATCAACGGAGACCGGAGAGTAATCTGAGAAGAGGGACAGGCAGCATGAATACAGGAAAGATATCTGAGGCTGTGCTACAGCGCTCTGTGCTGAAATATGTCCGGATGAATCAAAAGGCTGCCCTGAAAACAGGGCAGCTTCAAAAGCAGACAAAAGCAGGGGCAGACTGTGCCCTTTTTGCATTTACTGACGGGCCGGCGGTGGCGGTGGCGGCAGGGACAGCAGCCGGGTCTTATCCGGGGG
>JAJQGR010000310.1 GCA_021200345.1 Lachnospiraceae bacterium
GCCACTATCTCTGCCGCGAACTGGCAGAATTAAAAAATGAAATTATGATCATCGACCAGGATGAGACCGCCCTGGAGGATCTGCTGGACGTCGCTACCAGCAGTCTGATTGCCGACTGCACCCGTGAGAGTGTTCTCAAGAGGATCGGGGTTTCCAGCTTTGATCTGTGCTTTGTCTGCATCAGCGGCAGCTTCCAGAACAGTCTGGAAATCACCAGCCTCTTAAAAGACCTGGGCGCAAAGTACGTGATCAGTCAGGTCAGCAACGAAGTGCATGCCAAATTTCTGCTGCGAAACGGAGCGGATGAAGTCATTCTGCCAAATAAAGATTCTGCGATCCGGGCAGCTGTCAAATACAATAATGACCACATATTTGACTACATTGATCTGCGGGGCGGCTACTCCATTTATGAGATTACACCCTTAAAGGAATGGGTGGGGAAGAGCATCCTCAATTCTGATATCCGCGCCAGATATGACGTTTACATCATTGCTATCACAGGGCTGGATCAGACGCCCAACTATATGCCGAATCCACAGACAGTGATCAATGAAGACGATCATCTGCTGGTGCTGGCGCATGAAGACAGGATGAATCAGCTGATTAAAAAGCTATAACCGCAGGAAGAAAAGCAAGCTGCTTTGAAATGACGGGAAAGAAAAAATGGGGAGGATTCATTTCATGAAAATGAGAGGTACAACAGTCACTTTGGGCAGTACCGGCATTGCGGTACAGAAAAATGGCTTTGGTGCTCTGCCGATTCAGAGAATATCGCAGGAGAATGCCGTCAGCATTCTCAGAAGAGCTTACGAGGCGGGGATCAATTTTTTTGACACTGCCAGAGCTTACACAGATTCAGAAGCAAAAATGGGAGAGGCCCTGGGGGATGTGAGAGACCGGATCTATATCGCTACCAAGACCACAGCCAAAACCGGAGAGCAGATGTGGAAAGATCTGGAGACCAGCCTGAAAACTCTGGGCACAGATTACATCGATATTTATCAGTTCCATAATCCTGATTTCTGCCCCGGACCGGGGCAGGACAACGGCCTTTATGACGCGGCGCTGGAGGCAAAGCGTCAGGGTAAAATCCGCCACATCGGTATCACCAACCATCGTCTGAACGTAGCCAGGGAAGCCATTGAAAGCGGTTTATACGAAACCCTGCAGTTTCCCTTTTGTTACCTTGCTACAGAAGCTGATATCGAACTGGTAACTTTGTGCAAAGAAAAAAACATGGGCTTCATTGCCATGAAGTCTCTTTCAGGCGGTCTGATCACCGACTCCGCGGCGGCTTATGCCTACGCAGCTCAGTATGACAATGTACTTCCCATCTGGGGCGTACAGCGCATGAACGAGCTGGAAGAATTTCTGTCCTACATAGATAATCCGCCTGTCATGACCGAAGAAATCAGCGCTCTCATTGAAAAAGACCGCCAGCAGCTCTCCGGCGATTTCTGCCGGGGCTGCGGCTATTGCATGCCCTGTCCCGTTGGCATCGAGATCAACAATTGTGCCCGCATGAGCCTGCTGATCCGCAGATCGCCGTCCCAGGGGCATCTGACTCCCCAGTCCCAGGCTAAAATGATGCGTATTGAGGACTGCCTCCATTGTAATCAGTGCAAATCCAAATGTCCTTACGGCCTGGATACGCCGGTGCTTCTGGCGAAAAACCTGGAAGATTACAAGCGTGTGCTGGCGGGAGAGGTTACCGTACAGTAAAAAAATGGAGAGTCGATTTTTCGACTCTCCACTTTTACATCTTTTTCACTGTCCCAGCTTTTTAAATGCCGTGGACAGCATCAGCTTAATTCGGTTGAGCTGATTGACCTCCGATGCTCCCGGGTCATAATCGATCGCCACGATATTGGATTCCGGGAAGTGCTTGCGCAGCGTCTTAATCACACCCTTGCCCACTACATGGTTGGGCAGGCAGGCAAACGGCTGCGTGCAGACAATATTTGTTACACCGCTGTGGATTAACTCCACCATCTCGCCGGTTAAAAACCACCCCTCACCGGTCTGGTTGCCGATGGACACATACGGCTTCGCGTACTCCACCAGATCATAAATATTTGCCTGCGGCGTGAAATGCTCACTCTTTTCAAAGGCGCTTCTCGCGGCACCCCTGAAACGCTCCACAGCCCAGATTCCCAGCCTGCTGACCTGGGAGGCCCGCTTGCTGGTTCCCAGATTTTCCGCTTTATAGATCTGATTGTAGAAGCAGTACAGGATGAAATCAATCAGATCCGGCATTACGGCCTCGGCTCCCTCCTGCTCTAACAGATCCACCAGATGATTGTTGCCGGCGGGAGAGAACTTTACCAGAATCTCGCCTACAATGCCGACCCTGGGCTTTTTGATGTCCCTGATGGGCAGATGATCAAAGTCCTCGATGATTTCGCGGCACATTTTCCAGAAAGTGAAATAATTGACATGATCGCCTCCAAGGAACTCCTTGCATTTCTCTTCCCATTTCTCGTGCAGGGCATTGGCGCTTCCAGGCACCTCCTCATAAGGACGCATCCGATACAGACAGCGCATGAAAATATCGCCGAACACCGCACCCATGATCAGCCGCAGTGCAAGACCGACACTGATTTTAAAGCCGGGATTGGTCTCCATGCCGTTTAAATTCAGGGAAATCACGGGAATCTGCGGCATCCCGGCCTTTTCGAAAGCTCTGCGGATAAAGCCCACATAATTGGTGGCACGGCACCCGCCGCCGGTCTGGGTCATGATGACGGCCACTTTATTTAAATCATAATCTCCGGACAACAGCGCTTCCATCACCTGGCCAACCACCAGCAGAGAAGGGTAGCATGCGTCATTATTGACATATTTTAATCCCACGTCCACGGAATGCTTATTGTCATTCTGCAGTACATGCACATTGTAGCCGCATTTCTTCATGGCTGTTTCCAGCATATTGAAGTGAATGGGCGACATCTGGGGGCAGAGGATCGTATAATTGTCCCGCATTTCCTCTGTAAAGACCGCACGGTTGTAGGCACTGGAGTGTATCTCTCGCTGTTTCTTTTCCTGCTCCCGCACACGGATGGCGGAGAGAAGAGACCGGATACGAATTCTGGCCGCACCCAGATTATTTACCTCATCAATTTTCAGACAGGTGTAGATCTTATCGGAGACGGTGAGAATATCGGACACCTGATCCGTGGCTGTCTCTTATAAAAATCT
>JAJQGR010000279.1 GCA_021200345.1 Lachnospiraceae bacterium
AAGACTC
This sequence comes from Lachnospiraceae bacterium, assembly GCA_021200345.1. Taxonomy (GTDB): domain Bacteria; phylum Bacillota; class Clostridia; order Lachnospirales; family Lachnospiraceae; genus RGIG6307. Next base: position 8 of record JAJQGR010000279.1, read on the forward strand.
TTGTCTTAAAAGCGGCTGAGCTGCGAGTCAGAGACCATGAGAAGGAGGAGCTGAGCTTCTACTCTAAGGCGACCACTGATATTGAATTTTTGTTCCCCTTCGGCTGGGGCGAGCTGTGGGGCATCGCGGACAGAACGGACTATGATCTGTCCTGCCATCAGAGAGTGTCCGGCCAGGATCTGACTTACTTTGACGATGAGAAAAAGACAAAATATATCCCCTATGTGATTGAGCCCTCCCTGGGCGCGGACCGTGTAGTGCTGGCATTCCTCTGCTCCGCATATGATGAGGAAGAGCTGGAGGGCGGCGATGTGCGCAACATCCTCCATTTCCATCCGGCCATTGCGCCGGTGAAGATCGGTGTTCTGCCTTTGTCCAAAAAGCTGGCGGAGGGCGCCACGAAAATCTACACAGATCTTTGCAAAAAATACAACTGTGAGTACGATGACCGCGGAAACATCGGGAAACGTTACCGCCGTCAGGATGAGATTGGCACACCCTACTGTGTCACTTATGATTTTGACTCCGAGACCGACGGCTGCGTCACCGTCCGCGACCGCGACACCATGGCGCAGGAGCGCGTAGCCATTGCTGATCTGGACGCTTATTTTGCGGAGAAATTTACTTTTTAATGCGGAGGAAAATAACCTTGAAACCCTACGGCGTAAACGAACTGAGAAGAATGTACCTTGACTTTTTCGAGAGCAAGGGACACCTCAAAATGAAAAGCTTTTCCCTGGTACCTCATAATGATAACTCTCTTTTGATCATCAACTCCGGCATGGCTCCCTTAAAGCCATACTTTACCGGCCAGGAGATTCCCCCCAGACGCCGGGTGACTACCTGCCAGAAGTGCGTTCGCACCGGAGATATCGAGAACGTGGGCAAAACTGCCCGCCATCTGACATTCTTTGAAATGCTTGGCAACTTCTCCTTCGGCGACTACTTCAAACACGAAGCCATTGCCTGGAGCTGGGAGTTTCTGACTCAGGTCGTCGGCATGGATCCGGACAGACTTTACCCGTCCATCTACTTTGAGGATGAGGAGGCCTTTGATATCTGGACCAAAGAAATCGGAGTGCCGGCGGAGAAGATTACCCGTTTTTACAGAGACGAGAATGGTGAATGTGACAACTTCTGGGAGCATGGCGCCGGCCCCTGCGGCCCCTGTTCAGAGATTTATTATGACCGCGGTGAAAAATACGGCTGCGGCAAGCCTACCTGCGGCGTAGGCTGCGACTGCGACCGTTACATGGAGGTCTGGAATAACGTATTTACCCAGTTTGACACTGACGGTCATGGCAATTACACGGAGCTGACGCAAAAGAATATCGACACCGGTATGGGACTGGAGCGTCTGGCAGTGGTGGTGCAGGATGTGGATACTGTCTTTGACATCGACACCATGAAGGCCATTCGGGACCGCATCTGCGAGCTGGCACAGACAGAATATGAGACAGACCCGGTGAAGGATGTGTCGATCCGTCTGATTACCGATCACATCCGATCCTCTACCTTTATGATTTCCGATGGTATCATGCCCAGCAATGAGGGCAGAGGTTATGTGCTGCGCCGCCTGATCAGGCGTGCTGCCCGCCACGGCAGAAAGCTTGGTATCCAGGGGCAGTTTTTGGCGGAGCTTTCGAAGACCGTGATCCGGGAGTGTGAGGACGGATATCCGGAGCTGGAGGAAAAGAAGGAATTCATCCTGAATGTGCTGACCCAGGAGGAGAGCAAGTTCAATAAGACCATTGATCAGGGCCTTTCCATTCTTTCCAGTATGGAAAAAAGGATGGCTGATACCAAAGAAAAGCTTCTCAAGGGCGAGGACGTTTTCAAGCTTTATGATACCTATGGCTTCCCGGTGGATCTGACCGGAGAGATTTTGCAGGAGAAAGGTTTTCTGCTGGATAAAGCCGGCTTTGAGAAGCGCATGCAGCAGCAGAGAGAGACTGCCAGAGCGGCCAGAAAGACCACCAACTATATGGGGGCGGACGCTACGGTATATGAGGAGATTGATCCGGCCATTACCACTGCCTTTGTGGGCTATGACTGTCTGGAATGCAGTTCAAAGGTTCTGGCTCTGACCACGGAAACGGAAGTGGTGGAAGCTGTCAGCGACGGCGAGCAGGCTACCATCATTGTATCTGAGACGCCTTTTTATGCCACCATGGGCGGCCAGCAGGGCGATGTGGGACAGATTGTAGGCGACGGCTTTACCTTTGAAGTGAAAGATACCATAAAGCTGTTGGGCGGCAAGGTGGGCCATGTGGGCGTGGTGACCTCCGGTATGACCAGGGTGGGTGATACTCTTACCCTGAAAGTAGACAGTGTCAACAGAAGAAATACTTGCAAAAACCATTCAGCCACCCATTTGCTGCAGAAAGCCCTTCGCGACACCCTGGGCACCCATGTGGAGCAGGCCGGTTCTTTCGTGGACGGCGAGAGACTTCGCTTTGATTTCTCTCACTTCTCTGCCATGACCCGGGAGGAGATCAGACAGGTGGAGCAGCAGGTCAATGAAAAGATCGGGGAAGCGCTCCCGGTGGTGACGGAGATCCTGACCATTGAGGAGGCCAAAAAGACCGGCGCCATGGCGCTCTTTGGAGAGAAGTACGGCGAGACCGTGCGCGTGGTGGAGATGGGGGATTACTCTAAAGAGTTCTGCGGAGGCACCCATGTGGAGAATACCGCGGTCATCGGCAGTTTTAAGATCATTTCCGAAGGCGGTGTGGCCGCCGGGGTGCGCAGAATTGAGGCAGTCACCGGTACCGGCGTCCTGAAGTATTATGAGCATCTGGAGGAAATGCTGAATGGAATTACGCAGGTGCTGAAGATCACTCCGGCAGGGGCGGCGGACAGAATTCGTCATCTGATGGCGGATTTAAAGAGTGCTCAGTCCGAGAATGAATCCCTGAAAGCAAAGGCAGCCCAGGCGTCTTTGGGCAATGTGCTGGATCAGGTCAAAGAAGTAAAGGGTGTGAAATACATCGCTCAGGCGGTACCGGGCGTGGACATGCACGGACTGCGCGACCTGGGAGATCAGCTGAAAGAAAAGCTGGGAGAGGGCGTGATTGTTCTTGCCAGCGAGTTTGATGGGAAGGTCAATCTGATTGCCATGGCTACCGACAGCGCTATGAAATCCGGCGCCCATGCAGGGAATCTGATCAAGGGAATCGCGGCGAAAGTTGGCGGAGGCGGAGGCGGCAGGCCCAACATGGCGCAGGCCGGCGGCAAAAATCCTGCTGGAATTCCTCAGGCCATGGA
>JAJQGR010000065.1 GCA_021200345.1 Lachnospiraceae bacterium
TCGCGGGAATGTACGAGATTGACCGGGAGCTGGGATCAGGAGGCGGAGGCATCGCTTATCTTGGCTGGCACACGCGGTTAAATAAACAGATTGTTCTGAAAGCAGATAAAGGAAAATTAAGTACGTCTGAAGAATCCCGACGTCGGGAAGTGGACATGCTCAAAAACCTGAGCCATACCTATATTCCACAGGTGTATGACTATGTGGAGGAGAAAGGTGTTGTCTATACCGTCATGGATTTTATTGACGGAGAGAGCATGGACAAAATGCTGGCCAGGGGAGAGAAAGCTTCTCAGCCGCAGGTGATCCGATGGGCCTGCCAGCTTCTGGAGGCGCTGTACTATCTTCATAGCCAGCCGCCTCATGGAATTCTGCACGGAGATATCAAACCGGCCAATATTATGCTGCGTCCTAATGGTAATATTTGCCTGATCGACTATAATATTGCTCTTGCACTGGGAGAAAATGGAACTGAAAAAGTAGGTTTCAGCAGGGGTTACGCATCTCCGGAGCATTACGGGGCGGATTACCTGGCAAGTCAGGGACTGTCCATTTCCGGGTTTACTACTGCCCATTCCCGGGCTTTTGGAGAAGTAAGAAGCAGAGAAAACATTGTCGGAACTAAAAATGTGTCATCTGCAGAGGATAGAACTTCTGCAAATGAAGAAGAAACGCTGGCAGACACTGACAGAACACTGGCAGACGGTGAGGAGACATTGTCAGATGCCGACAGGACGCTGACGGATAGCGAAAAGACATTGCCAGACGGTGATAAAACATTGGCTGATGGTGATGGAATGCGCGCTTCGTTCCTCTCCGCTCAGGGAAGCAAATATGTTTATAGTGAAAAGCAGGTGGTTTTGCTGGACGTGCGATCGGACATCTATTGCCTGGGAGCTACGTTATACCATTTAATCTCCGGGAAAAAACCGGATCAGAACGCTCTGCGGGTAAAGCCTCTGGGGGAGGATGTGTGCAGTCCAGCGGTGGCTGCGATTATCGCAAAGGCCATGGCGCCTCAGGCGGATGAGAGATATCAGACAGCGCAGGAGATGCTGAATGCTTTTATGCAGCTGCACAGACAGGACAGGCGCGTGCTTCAGCGAAAAAAAAGAGAGTCATTCTGTGCGATTCTTCTTACGATGATGTTTTTGGCAGGCGGTGCGCTTACATTTGTGGGGCAAAAGCAGCTTCAACAGAGAGAAAATGCTCTTGTACTGGCGGAGTATTCCGCCGATGCGCTGGCCCAGGGAAATGTATCAGAGGCAATTTCACTGGCGTTGTCCGCAATTCCATCGGGAAGCAGCATTCTGGATGCACCGGTCACAGCTCAGGCTCAGTATGCATTGTCTAATGCTCTGAATATATATGATCTGTCAGAGGGATTTAAGGCGGTGGACATGCTGGAACTCCCTGGAGCTCCCTTTGGTATGCGGGCATCGCCAGAGGGGACATATCTGGCGGTGATATACGCTTATGAGATGGCGGTATATCGGATGGAAGACCTTAGGCAGGTTATCGTTCTCCCTGTTTTGGAATCCGCCCTGTCCGATGTAGCCTTTGTTAATGAGACACAGCTTTTATATGCAGGAGCTGATGGAATTACTTTGTATGATCTGGAAAAACTTGAGGCCCTCTGGACAGGAGAGACGGCTACGTCTATTGCGCTGTCAGGGGATGGAACGGTGGCGGTTGTTGTGGATCGGGACGCTTCTGAGGCGGTAGCCTATTCGATAGCAGACGGCAGTGTAATAACCCATCTTGACTTTGGAGAACTTCATCAGTCAGTGGCGGTCAATGATATATTTGCAGACCCGGAGGATGATATTTTTACGCTGAATGAAAATGGGACACTTCTGGCTGTCAGCTTTTCCAACGGCAGTGTTGTTATTTTTGACCTGGAGGATTCCGAAAGAGACATGATCCTTTACGAAGAATCCGAATATACATCATTTTCGGGCGGCTTTTCCGGACAGTATTTTGCGTATGTGGCGGCAGGCGATAATGGATCGGTATTCGGGTTGGTGGATACAGATCAGGCTGCGTTTGTGGGTGGATATGAGCAGACCGACAGCTTTCTGCTGCAGACTGACGAGACAGGAATCTATCTGGCAAGCGGGAATGTGTTGATTAAATTTGATGCTGAATCCTTATCAGAAACAGAGCTGGCTTATACAGGGGACGTCAATATTGTCAGTTTCGCGGTAAAGGATGGATATGCCTTGACGGCCACAGATGACGCCAGGTTTTCCTTTTATGACAGCGGGGCTAATCTGATGTCCACAGAGAGCGGTACGCAGAACTTTGATTTCACTCTTTTGGCGGGAGACTATGCGGCGGTGGGAAACCGTAGCGAGACATCTGTTCGTATCCTGTGCCTGGAGGACTTCGATGATGCTCTGTTATTGAGCTACGATGCCCGATATGATCATGATGAGGCCAGACTCAGTCAGGATCTGAGTAAGGTGATGCTGTTTGGTTATCAGGGATTTCGGATTTATACCCTGGAGGGGGAAATGGTGGCGCAGGTGGAGTTGCCGGATGCAGATTATATTTACGATCAGCAGTTCCGAAGAAATGCGGACATTTCTTATCTGGAGGTTATCTGGTATGACGGAACGGTTCGCTGCTACAGTGCAGTAGATGGAAAACTGATCTCCGAGTCTGTGGAAGAAGCGCCGTCGGCTGACCTGTATGAAGAATTTTATACTGACCAGTATGTAATTGCCTCTGAGCTTCATTCCGCGCCTATGGTTTACAGACGGTCTGATGGAAAAGAGGTTGCTGTTTTAGAATCTGATGATTATCTTACCTATGTCACTCAGACAGGAGAGATGCTGATTACAGAGTATGTGACAGCATCGGGAGAGCGGTATGGGCTCCTTCTTGACAGCAATTTTGAGACACTGGCATATTTACCCAATCTGTGTGATGTATTGGATGATTTACTGTTCTTTGATTATGAATCGGGGAATATACGGCAATGCCGTTTATATTCTCTCCAGGAGATGATTGCTCTTGGGGAAGCATATTTTGAATGAAAGGAAGGAGGATTTCAAGAATGAAATCGATCAAGCGTGGAGCGGCAATTCTGCTTGCAGTGTTGCTGCTGCTTCCCTCACTACCGACCAGGGTTGTGAAAGCGGAAGAGAACGTGGCCGATTCGGTGACCTACAATACAGGAAATGAAGATATAACAGTCATCGTCAGGCCGGAGGTCCCGGATGCTCAGGAGGATACACTCGAGGAATGCGTTGAGGAGGAGACCTCAG
>JAJQGR010000304.1 GCA_021200345.1 Lachnospiraceae bacterium
TGCTGACGGTTTCCATTGAGGATGTCAGCTGGAATGTGTATTCCTTTACAGGAAATCTGGTGGTGGAGGACCCGGCCTATGCTTTCAATCGTGTGACGGTGACATTTACCTGGGATGAAACGGGCAGTAAGACCATCAGCAGCGACGCTTCCGTACAGTATCGGAAAACTCTGAAAGAAGACGGAACCTTTACGATAGATAATCTCCCGCCGGGGACTTTGATTCGAGCGGAATTTTATCTGCAGTACTATGACGCCAAAGGCGTAAAGGTCAAGGAAACCGAGAGTTTTGCCACGATTGAGTTTACCACACTTTCTTTCAGTGAAGAAAACCTGGACACTCTTTATATTCAGTTTGACGATGATGAGACAGGGCATACCAGACTGGAAAAGCAGATTTCCATCTATGACCTGATGCTCAGCGGAGCCAATGAGTATTTGCTGGGTAAAGTAAATTATGCGTATCTTCTCATCTACGAAAATACAGGGACAGACACAAACCCGACGGAAGGTGATACCTGGGAGGTGAAGATCTCCTCCAGTACGCTGAAAAAATATATGTATTCCTCAGGGGATTATGTGACGGCCAGCTCTTTAAGCCCGGCCCTGAATCCCAGCGGAAACTACCGGTATGAGTTTAAGCTTTATGACCGCTTCGGTAACTGCTTTAATGATATAGGTGTTGTGAACTGGGGATATGCGGACCAGGAGAGTGAGAGCACTTATGTACTGGCCTCCGGTTATGATGTGGATAATGGCGTAATCTATCATCCGATTGAGGGGGCAGCCTGGGATAAAACGCTGACCCTGGGCACAGACCGCTTCTGGGGATATGCGTACAGCGCCAAGTCCGCGCCTACTGCAGGGATAAAGCAGATCACTATCTCTGACAGTGAGACAACGCTTTCCCAGGCGGATATGACCATTACAGTGTCTGACCTGTATGACGCACTGGTGTCCTATTCTGAGAGTCCCTCTGGCAGCTATGGGGGAAGTATGCCCCAAAAGGATGAGGAATCTGACGAATACTACAATGTGTATTTCCAGATATTTAAAGGAGACGAGACAGAGGCTTACGACGTAGCTGTTGCCTATGGGTATGATGAGGATGATAGGATTACCGATGTATATCTGCAGATTCTGGATGAGGATGATGAGGATTCCGCTGGTGTAACCGGTGATCAGACCAATTATATCAGCTCCGCAAGCCTTGGGGATGACGCGGGAGACCTGACTTATCATGTTACCGGAATGACCGCCGGGACCACGTATGAGATCCGGGTATATGCGGATTATGATCTGAATGATCTGAATGGTACGGTTTCAGGGGCTCAGATTGGGTATATGAGCTTCAGTACTCTCGCCATGTCCAGCTATGGCAGGATTTACTATAGTCTGGCCAGCGAGCATATATTGACTGACTGGCCCAGCACCGTAGATGATGAGGGGGATATCATCTATATTTATGACAATGAATACGATCACGATAATTATGAATCCGCCACGGCTCAGGATGTCAGCATTTATGTGAATACAAAGCGTACCAATGCTACCCTGGCAAAGTATTATTATTATAATTTCCACATCACGATGAAGGATAAGTCCTCCGGCGATGTGCTTTATGAGATTGACATTTACAGAAACAATACGGATGATAACGAGAGCGGGCTGCCCAGCATGTCGCAAACCGTGGAGGTGTCAGAGGAGGATCTTGTGCTGACCGATGACGGGTATTATCGTTATACTCTGTACGGAGTTGAAGAGTCAGATTTTTATGATGGCTGCGGCGCCGAGTATACCTATACCTGGGGAAGTTCCAGTGAGCTTCTCAATGTGGAGCCGGAGCTTTATATTGATATTCCGTGGGATACCTATCTGTCTAACGGCATTATTAAAGCTGTTACGGACGGGACGTCTGGAACTACGGTTTATCAGTTTGACTTGTGGGAAGCATTCATTGGAGTCATTTCTGAAGAAGAGGATGAGGAGACTACAGACAGCTTCCTTGACACGCGCAGTCTTCTTACCATGCACTTTGACGAGGATTATCTGAAGAGCTATTCCGGATATACCATCACGCTGGACAGTTACGCGGCCCAGGGGACGGTTAAGGATCATGTAGTGACCGCCTCCTCCAGCTCCTATAAGCAGGTCCGCTTCACCACGCTCAAGGAGATGCCTTATGTGACCATCGACGGTGTACTACAGGTGGGAAAATATCTGTATCTGGAGGGGATCGAGCTTCATGACCCTGACCAGTCTATCTATGGCGGGGAAGTAAAGCTGTATAATAAGAGCAGCAGCTCCACAGATTCTGTTACAGTGGTGCTGGATTATACCAGCACGGACGGAATCGTGCTGGAATCTGATTTTGACAACTTCAGTGGACTGCGTACTGGCACCTCCTACACATTCAGTGTGGTGCCGACGGACATTCGAAGAACAGGAAAGACCACTTCTCCCAGGCTGCAGAATGAAACGCTGTATTCTGATGAGTATACAGCCGGGCAGGGAGTGACCGGCGAGATTACTGTGTCCAATTTGTCTTATCCGCTTAGCGTGGGAGTGACGGAGGTGACCTACAGCAAGTATGAGGTGGGCAATTTTACCTTTGGCTGGCCCACAGTAACACGCACGACGGTTACGGATGAAGAGACCGGTACGACAACGACTACAGAGTCTGTAACCTATACGAATACAACAAATATCTCCTATGAGACCATGGATCCTATCAGCGTCACTCCGGGGCAGGTATATTACTTCCATAACCTGACATCGGGATCCACTACAGTTCGCCTGATTTATCTTGACGCGGCTCAGGAACCGATCGGAGGCACCTACAGGGAGATCACCGACGACAGTTATATCAAAATACCGGAAGGCGTCTATTATATTCAGGCCAGCATGTATGGCTATATTATCGGCACGGATGGCCGGACGTCGCTGTACAGTGCCAGCCAGGCCCAGCTTTTGCTGGTTTATGACAGTTCAGATTCCATCTTAACCAAATTGGGGCTGGTCAGCGCTCAGCATGCTCTGGATACGGATAATACGAAGAGCATTACCTTTACAGCGGAAGAACTGAAAGGAAAAGAACAGCTGGCTGTGGTAAACGGCGAGTGGGGAAGCGATGGAAGTCAGAGCTTTACCTTCAGCTATTATGTAGATGGTGCTTCAGGCAGTGCAACCAGTGTTACGGCTGTTGGCGGTTATACATTGGATTTAAGTACGCTGAGTTATTCCAGCAGCGTGACAGTGGTATTGAGTTCAACTTTGTCTGGATATGGAGATTCTGCCGGCTTGCAGACATTGAGCAGCGCGGGCAGCTTTGACGTACGGCGGATTGATACGGATCAGCTGTCGGCTTTCTCTGACTATGATACTGACAATCTGTACGCTACTTATTTGGCGGAAGTCACAGACAATGAGAGAAGTCTGGCGGATACTTCGGTGGACAATGTCAGGGTGGTAGTAACGGACAGCGGCACCGGCCAGGTGGTCAGTTCCGCCGGACAGACCGGGCAGGTTTCCTATGCCACATCCACCAGTATTGGAACGTATTCCAAAACGCAGAGCTTTGAGACGGAGACCGGTGATACCTATAAGCTGGTGTTGAGCATTTGCTGGAGAGGGAAATGGTATACGCTGGATGAGCAGACTGTGACGGCGGAGGGAATTCAGTACAGTATCTCCACGCCCACTCAGCTTCTGAAGACTGTTACCTGGCCCAGGGCAAGCTTTATTGTGACAGCGGATCTGGAGGATGTCAATTATCTGGTCAGACAGATTGTCAACCAGACGTTCTATGGAACCCTGGATGGCCAGGGCCATACGCTGAGTGCCAATCTTTCAGATACTACAAGTAATACTGTGCTGTTTAATGTAATCAGTGCCAGTGCGGTAATTGAAAACTTTAATTTTGATATCGATTCCGGCGGGAATGGTGAGGCTACAAACTATAAATATCTGATCTCTGCTAACAGCGGAACCATCCGGAATGTAGTCGTCACATACAATACCGGCAACAGAAATGCCCGTCATACCTATAATGCCAGCCTGTGCTACAGAAATACGGGAACGATTGAGAACTTTGCCCTTTATCTTGAAAATGCCACCACATCGGCCGGCGCATACGTGCCCACCGGCTTCGGCAGTATTGTGGTGAATAACGCTGGTACAATCAGTAACGGCTTTGTTTATAGCGCGTATGCTGTTAATGCCTATACGAATGTGTATGGAGGCGATGAAAGTGTGTCCATCAGCAGTGTAGGCGGTGTGGCTTCTAATAACCAAAGTTCCGGCGTGATTGAAAATGTGATGGTTGTCATGACCCTTCGTGTGGAGCAGAACGCCAATGCGCTGACTGCCACCTCCAAGCTGACCAGCTATGGACTGATTGCAGGCAGCAACAGCGGGCTGATTCGCAACTGCGTGACCAATGGAGACATTTTATATGTGTATTGGGACGGCAGTACGATGAGCTATACCACCACCTTTGATACAGTGAACTGGCCGGGCAGCTATAACAGAGGCAGCGCCTACACGAAAAATTGCTACTATGTGGCCAGCAGTCAATATATTTATAACGATGCCTATACCAGCTATGTCAGCAGCAGCATTAGCCTGACGGCGGCAAGCTTCTACACAGGGAGTGTTAACAGCGACGGAGCCTTTGTAGTGGACAGTCAGCTGGAGAATGGATATTATCCTATCGTGGATATGCCTGATTGTATGGAAGGGCTGCAGTGGAATATAGCAATCAACGCATCCGGCATCAGCAGTCGTCCGTCTTATCTGGGGTCCGGCATCTGTAAAGATGACGATGACAATGAGATGATCTATTATGAATATGATGTACTGGACGATGAGACGGCAGCTACGCTGAAAGAGCTGCTTGGCGATCTGTATGAGACCTATGTAGACGCGGATACCAATAGTGTACAGAAGCAGTTTGCCATCATGAGCGTGAATCTCAGCAACCGCAGCGGCTACAATATTTACAGCCTGACCATGACAGGACTGACTGCTGAAATCCTGGAGTCCGATACTTCTAACTATGTAACGGAACTTACGGTACTGTTGACGCCGTATCTGAACGGAGAACTCAGTCGGCTGGCTGAGTCATACAGCAACAGTATTGATTTTGAGTCCCTGGAGTATGGCTTTGGGGAAACGGCAGACAGCGGAAGCACGACCCTGACGGTGGAAGAAACATTAAACGGTGTCTTCAGTTATCCTTTGTCCTATGATACCTGGAACAGTTCCATGACGCCGTACAGTACCACGGACACAATAGTGAATTACCGATTGGTGGAAGATATTTGTCTGGATCCGGATAATACAGGCTTTGATAGCAGTGATGACCGGCTGTTCGCGGTGCGTTTCTTCAGTTATGCAGGCTATAATACATCTTATGGAGGAACCTTTGACGGCGGTGGCCATACGCTGGATTTCAATAACGTAACCACAGAGAGTATGGGATCAGGTGCTTATTTTGCCACTCTGCTGGCGGGAGCCTGTGTAAAGGATGTATGGGTGGAAAACCTGACGGTATCAGGCACCGTATCCACCTCCTCTAATTACCGGGGATTTATCGGCTACGCCAATTCGGGCGTTACCATTGAGGGCGTAAATCTGACGAATGTGGAAATACTGGATGCTGTGCAGTATGCGGGATCTCTGCTGGCCTATGGCAATTCAGTGAATATAATTGATTGTACGGCGGCAAATATCAAGGTCGCTTCCGGTTCCTCGGCCAGCAGCCTCTATGCCGGAGGCCTGGTGGGAAGTATGCAGTACTCCAATATCTATAACAGCTATGTGAGGAGTCTGGAGATGGATACTACGGCCGGAACCTCCGTCAGCGGCACCGGAGGTCTGGTAGGAAATGCCACAGATTCCTGGAGTCAGTGGTGCGTCATTGATTCCTGCTATGTACAGGGGACGATCAATACCTCTTTTGCCAACTGCGGCGGCGTGCTGGGCTATGGCGGCAGCCAGATTTCCCAGGTGTGGACGGCTGTGAATATTTACGGCACCAAGTATATTGGATCCATTATCGGTACTGCCAGGTGTTTGGCTTCCGTTGGCACGGAATCCAAGAAGATCAATAACTGTGTGGTTAGCGGAGAACTGTATTCTGATAGCACCGCGATCGGCAGTCGTCTGGTAGGTTATTGGCAGATATCCAGCCACGAGAATATCACTCAGACCTACGCTTATGAGGGACAGCTGATCAACAGCTCGGTCAGCAGTGATGAAATGGATGCTACCAGTCTGTCAACCGCCAAAGAAATGAAGACCTACTATTTCTGGCAGGATGTGGTTGGCCTGGGAGACAGCTACAATTATTATGGGGCCTCAGCTTCCGAGATTGAGAACGGCGAGGAAGATATCAGCGATGTTACAGAAGAGAATGTATACCCGATTCTGTATAATAAAGACGGTACAGATTTGCTGCCTCAGCAGGCGCAGATTGAATATGTGATCGAGACGCCGGATTTTGAAATTATTGAAGAGAAAACAGTGGCGGTGGAATATGATACTCAGGCAAATGCCATTGCTGCTGTTAAGGCTCTTAATTCGAGTCTGTCTGACACAGATGCTACAAGTATAGCAAATTCGGGTTATGAGAATTTCTATGGATATTATGATTTGACCGTGGTGTTCCGTGTCAGCGATCTGAGCGGCTACGATATCAGTGATAAAAGCAGTCTGTCGGATCTGATCAGTTACCTGCAGGAAAACATTACTGCGGACGGACTTGACTTATCCAGTAGTGCGCAGTGGACTGTGGCGCAGGATGAAGATGATGAGAGCGCTTACTACGTGACGGTGAAAGGAGTACAGGCGACCAAACGCTTTGACAGTTATCGAATTGTGTATCAGTTCAGCGACAGCAACTCTGTCAGCAGTAAGATTGTATTTCAGAACAGCGACGGAACGGCCGATGTGAATCTGTACTGGATGATCAGTGATGCTGTGGGGTGGACGACGCTCCTTGGAAATTCAGACGATGCCCATGGCTACAATAGTGAGAATTTCCGAATCATGAAGAGCTTTAGCCTGAATGGCTACTCACTGACAACTGGATTGAAGCTGAACCGTCTGGAAGGGGATACGTCTGGGTGGTCGTCTGGCGATTATGAAAATAAGAGTCAGAAATGGTTGGAAAGCAATGAGTTCGTGATGATTTCCGGGGCGACGATCAGCAGCGCTTACGCGGCATGGATTCAGGAAATCTCAACGAATATCGCGTATCTGGAGTTTTCCGGTATTACTCTGACTGAGGCGGCCAGTGCCGATTATTTTGGTATCGTAGGCAATGTGGTCGGTACGGCGCAATATCTGGACTTCAACAATATTACTCTGAATGTGGGAGCTCAGACAGGAACCTACAACTATCTTGGCTGTCTGGCTTATTGCGGCGGTACGGTGTCGAACTGTCGTTTGGCGGATATCAAAATAGACAGTCCGTCTAACTATTACTATTATAATTATGTGGGCGGCTTAACAGGATACGCGGCGATCGCGGAGAACGTCTACGGCTTCGGAACCGGTTCCGGAACCTACAAGATCACCATGGCCAACAGTACGGTGGCGTCCAGAACCTATTTCGGCGGTCTGGTGGGCTATGTACTCAGTTCTATGGATGATCTGTTGGTGGAGAATATCACCGTGACAGGCAGAAATTATACCGGCGGCGTGGTAGGGTATTTCTCCGGCGGAAGCTCTTCCTCCAAATCCAGATTCCCGGATGAGGATGAAGCCTGGGCGGAGGCGGTAGATACCGTTGTATCCGGATATAACTACGCGGGCGGTGTGCTTGGAGGGATTTATAGCGGTGTCTGTTATTCCAGAGCCGTGAACTGCACAGTAACTACAGAGAAGAGCTATGCCGGCGGAGCCATTGGTTATGTCATATATGGCAACATGCAGGGACTGGAAGCCTACAACTGTACAGTGACAGCAGGGGAAAGCTATGCGGGCGGCCTGGTGGGCTATAAACAGTATAGCGGGACTCTGACTTACAGCAAAGCCTACAATACGACGGTCACAGCGACTACAAATTACGCTGGTGGCCTGATTGGCTGGGGTAACACGGGCATTACCGGCAGCGCGGCGTACGGCGTCACAGTAAAAGCTACCAGTTATGCCGGCGGCCTGATTGGCTGTCTGGCCAACGGCTCTTACGGCAACTATTCCAACGGGCATCATATTTACAGAAGTGTTGTGATGGGAACCAGCACGATTACAGCCAACAATTATGCGGGAGGCCTGGCCGGAGCCGCCGGTGGCCTGTATATTAGCTATAATGAGGTAGGGCAGGATGTGACAGTGAATTCCTCCAGCTCCGACGCAGGCGGCGTAACTGGATATCTGTCCGGCGGTCAGATTGATCACAATATTGTCGCATGCACCATTTCAGGAATGAGCAATGTGGGAGGCCTGATGGGAGAAGTGGACAGCTACGGCAGCAGCCTGATCTCAGGAGGTTCTCTGACCACTGCCATGTCCGTCTCGAAAGCCTACAGCAACGTGATCGCATGTCAGGATATTTACGGCGCCGGTATCTATGTGGCCGGAGTGGCTGGATTGTTCAATCCGGGCGATTGGCCCACTGACGGTGACGGCAATCTGTTAACGGATGTGGGATATAAAGACTGGATGAGCAGCGAATATTTCTATAATAATGCGGTGATTCCATACAGTATTACTACCGGCGGTTCATCCAGCAGAATGAGCTGGTACGCGAATTACACGGGAACCAATGCGACGTTCAACTCGTATCTGGATAAGAATGGGGAGACTGAAAAGTATGATTACTACATCAGCGGCAGAAATAAAGTTTCCGTTGACTCAAGCGCAATAGCTATCACAGAGAGTACGCTTCGGACAGTTTCGTTCTATACGACAACAGCTTCGGCCAGTAGTAAAGGTCTGGGCTTTTCCAGCAAATATATTGATACCAGCGATGTAACCAGTAATTATTATCCGTATGTGAAACTGGAAGAAGGGTATGCAGTGACGCCTTATCAGACAGGTAATGGTACAACAGTTGCTGACAGCAGTGATCTGGGTCTTGCATGGAATGTATATTATGTAAGCAGTTCGGACAGCGCAGGCGGAACAACCACAGTGGGAAGCACTCTGGTGGCCTTTACCGGAACGGGAATTCCAATCGGCGCAAGCAATAGTATATTGCTGGCAAGTCTGGATTACAGTCCCACGGCGTACGCGTCCGGAATCAATACCATCAATATTGATTTCAGTAATATTGACACAACGATGGTGACATTCCAGATCAGCTATACTACAAGCTCGGGAACCACAAGGACGTCGTCCTATTCCATCGAGGATCTGGCAACCACCAACTATGTGTGTACTCTTACCTATGATTTTGCTACAGATTTTACTCTGACTCTGTATTCTGAGGATCAGAGTGATACTGAGACATTTACGTTCCGGGCCAGTTACCTGTGTAATACCGTGATGACCTGGAATAATAGTGAATATTATATTAAGACAGACGGTGTCTATCTCATAGATGGAGATTCAAGTACCTGTGTTCTGGAGGGTGAGTTTATTCATCTGTACGGCGGCAAGGCGCTTGGGTCTGACGGAGTGGTTTACAGTCTGGATTAAGTAAGGGAATCTCCGCGCCTGCAGGTATATTGCAGTGCGTGGAGATGTAGCTGAGAGAATGTGAAATATGGCTTCCGGCGAAAGTGAGGTGGCGTATGAAAAATAAGATAATACCCAGGCTGGCAGCGTCAGGACTGGCGGGATTTCTAGTCTTGGGCCAAATAGTCAATGTGGCAGCTGCGAAAGTGGATAATCTGCAAACACAGGAAGCAGAGGAGGACGATGGACTTCTGACTCTTCTGGATGACAGTGTTGCCATTCAGGTTTATGACAGCGGGGACAGCAGGGTTTATGTCTATGGAGACTTTACCCGTATCAGCAGCCTGACAGACGAGGATGCCGAAGATGTGATTCTGGAGGATAGTCGTCTGATTTTGAAAAGAGGCAGCCTGACTCCGGTATCCTCTGACTTTGAGTATCTGAACGGCAGGGTAGATCAGGTGGTTGTGGATACATTGACAGACGGGGGAGGAGAAGTCCGCTATCTGTCTGTTCTGGGGGATGACCACACGGTGACTGATTATTATGAACCTCTGAAATGGCCGGAGGAGCTTTCCAACTCCGGAATTGCAGAGATCAGTTCTACTCTGGATACCTCAGAAACGGTTCTGATGGTCCGTTATCTGGACAACACGGTAGCCTCCTTTAATTATGTGACCGGAACGCTGATTTTCTATGATGATTCAGAAAAAACACAAATCAGCATCGCGGAATATGTCAGCAGTTGGCTGACGGAAACCTGGAATTCCCTTTTTGGGAGTGAGACGGATGGATATGCGGAGGCCAGCGAATGGGCGCAGCAGCTGCAGACGCAGCCGTTGGATGCGGAGCTGGTTTATACGGTGTTAAGCGAGGGTGGAACCGGAACGGAAACGGGAGACACGGTATTGGAAGGTACCGGAAATGTCAACGGTGAGGCCTTAGCAAATGGAAATGGAAAAGAAGAAGATGGCGAGAATTCCGGAGATGAAGAGAGGACGGCAGGTGCCTCAGCCTCCGCCACCCAGACCTGGGGCGATCTCGCTTCCTCCGGCACTGGTTCTGCCGGATCCGGCACTGCAGCTGTCAGTGAAACCGGGGAGCTGAGCAGTACCAGTGGAGAGAGCACCGGAAAAATCGGGGAACTCAGCGGAAGCACCGGCGACGGAACATCTGCCACAGTAGAAGAGGAAAGTTCCGGTGAGACCGGCACAGGCTTAAGTGAAACCGGCCAGGGAAGCGACGGGGCTGGTACAAGTTCTGGTGAGACTGGCCAGGGAAGTGAGGAGACTGGCGCAGGCTCAGGCGAAACCGGCCAGGGAACTGAGGAGACTGGCGCAGGTTCAGACGAAACCGGCGTGGGAACTGACGGGACCGGCACAGTCTCTGATGAGACCGCCGCTGCTTCCGGGGAAACCGGCCTTGGCACCGGAACCATGGGAGAAAGCTCTGACAAGACGGTAGCCGGGGCTGGTGATACTGGAACAGGATCCGATGAGACCGCTTCCGGTGCTGGCGGGACCGGAGTAGGTTCTGATAAGACTGCCTCTGGAACCGGTGAAACCGGCGTAGGTTCTGATAAGACTGAAACCGAAGTTGGTGAAACCGGCATAGGTTCCGACAAGACCGCCTCTGGAACCGGCGAAATTGGAGAAGGCTCCGGTGAGACCGGTGAAAGCACCGGCGCAACTGCAGTTGGAGCCGGTGAGACTGGCGTAGGTTCTGACAAAACCGCCGCCGGAACTGGCGAGATTGGCACAGGCTCTGAGAAGACTGCTTCCGGAACCGGTGAGATCGGGGAAGCTTCTGCAGAATCCGGTCAGGAACAGGCAGGCGAGGATGGCTCCGGCCAGTCGGATGAAGAGCAGGAGACCGCCGCAGCGGTGACCGCTTCCGGCGCTGATGGCTCCGGAACCTCCGGCGGGTCTTCTTCCGGCAGTGCGTCCGGTACAACCTCGTCCGGTTGAGATACCGGCTGCGATTCCGAGGGCACATCAACACTGACATGTGATGGCTCATCAATGGTGGCTGGTGAGGGTGCGTCCACCGTGACCGGTGAGACAGCCTTCGGGGCGGAACAGACTTCCGCCGCCAGTGGGGAGGGGAGCGCTTCCACAGGCACTGACACTGCTGTCGGGGAGACTCAGGGAGACAGCACTTCCGCCACCGGCACAGTTGTGACTACTTATAACAGCACCGCAGTGGGTTCCGCCGCGGCGGTAAGCTCCAGTGATTATCTGGTTTATTACGATCCTTCCACAGGAGAGTACAGTGTGTATAACGCGGTGGAGTATCTGAGCCAGTCCAGCGCCGGTACCGGCACTCTTCTCAGTGAGAATGAGAAGCTGCAGCTGCTGCAGGCCAACGGCTACACCGTGGGAACCTCCAAAAGCCAGGGCGTGAAGTCCACCGGACAGACCACGGTCTATCTGGTCTGCGTGATGGTGGGTGCGGCGGCGCTTTTGAGTCTGCTGTTGTATGTGCTTTACCGCAGAAATTACAGGCTGGATCCGGACAGTAAAACCAACCGCCGCAGGGGAGAGTAAGGATGGCTTTTCTCAGAAAGCGTTGGCAGGAAGTCAGCTGTGTGGCGTTTATACTGCTCCTGGGATTTATACTGCAGAAAACCGAGGTGCTCTACACCTTTGACCGGTTGCTTTTAGACGGGCTGTGTCAGTGGCCCTCGGAGACCGATTACAATATCAAGATCATCGCCATTGATGAGAAAGCCCTGGAGACCTACGGGCCTTACAGCAGCTGGAGCAGGGAAATCATGGCGGAGCTTCTGGAATGGCTCTACGCAGAGGAAGAAACCGCGCCGGCAGTAACCGCTCTGGATATTATTTACACCGGGGAGACCTCCCCGGAAGCGGATGAACGGCTGGCCCAGGCGGCTTCTCTGGGAGTGGTGGTGACCGGAGCCAATCTGATTTACGGGGTGGAAAGCTATGATGACTACACCTACTCGGAGGTAGTCACCGGAGTAGAGTATCCCTACGAAGCCCTGCTGCAGGTCAGCCAGTACGGCTTTTCCAATACCGTGCAGGACCAGGACGGCTATATCCGCCGCACCATGATCCGGGAGTCGGTGGGAGGAGAGCAGATTGAGAGCTTTGCTTATCTGACGGCCCGGCTGTACGCGGAGGAGAAGGGACTTTCTTTTTCAGAACCGGCCACCTACGACAGAGGCAGTCTGTATTTTACCTATACAGGTAAGAGCGGAGATTATGAGGTGCTCTCCTTAAGCGATGTGCTTTCCGGCTCCATCCCTCATCAGGCCTTTGCGGGCTGCCTGGTGCTGGTGGGGGCTTATGCTCCCGGCATGATGGACTATTATCAGGCGGCTTCCTCCCGGGGACAGCTGATGTACGGGGTGGAGGTCAACGCCAATATTATTCAGGCGCTGCTGGAAGGCAAAACCGCGGTGCCTCTCGCCTCCGCGGCAGGCATGCTCCTGGTACTGGGCGTTCTGCTGGTCATCAATCTGCTGCTGTGGAGAAAAAAGAATACGCTGGTCAGGGCCGCCTTGATTGGCCTGGCCGGCATTTGCGCCTATCTGGCAGGGGTGGCCTGGGCCTGGAGAATGGGTCTGGTGTTGCCGGCGCTGGTGCCGCCGCTTCTGATTATCCTCAGCTTTCTGCTGCGCCTGAGTCTGGGCTATGTGGTGGAAAAGCTGCGGCGCAGACAGATTTTTGATACTTTCAGCCGCTACATGGCTCCCCAGTTTGTCAGGGATATCCTGAAGGACGGGGAGGAGCGGCTTAGCACCGGAGGCGTGGACCGGCAGATTGCGGTGTTTTTCTCGGATATCCGGGGCTTTACCAGTCTGTCCGAGGAGCTGGAGGCCTGGCAGGTGACGGAGCTGTTAAACCGTTATCTGAGCCTGGTCACGGAGGTGGTGTTCCGCAATGAGGGAACCGTGGATAAGTTTATCGGCGACGCGGTGATGGTGTTGTTCAATGCTCCGGTGGAGCAGGAGGATTACCTGTACCGGGCGGCGACCACCGCCAAAGAGATTATTGCCGAGGTGCAAAAGCTCAACGGTCAGATGGAGGAGGAGTTTGGATGTAGTCTTGGCTGCGGCATCGGCCTGCACTGCGGACACGCGGTAGTGGGAAGCTTTGGAGGTCCATCCAGAATGGACTACACGGCTGTGGGGGATACGGTCAATGTGGCTTCCCGTCTGGAGGGTCTGGCTCCGGCCAATACGATTTACATGAGTGAGGACGCCTACCTGGCGCTGGAGGGCCGGCTGGAGGCCAGCCCGGTGGGAGAGCTGGAGCTGAAAGGCAAAAAACAAAAGCTCATGGTGTATGAGATCAGGGGATGAGCGCGATAGCCGTCAATTGTCAGGCAAAGTAACCGGACAAGGTAAAGCTGTAAGAGCATGGGCATGAGAGAAAAAAGCGCGGGAGATATGAGATTAAAAAAGGAAAAAGGGCGCTCCTGGTGGAGCCGGTTTCGAAGACGGCTGGCGGACGCAAAGATTTATATCGGCGTCAGCGCCATCATCCTGATATTTATTTTCATTTGTGTCGTCTACTGGCGGGTGGAATATATCAGCCAGGGAGACGAGGTAAAACTTGGGGACGTGTTTTTGTGGAATTTTGCTACCGTCCTGGGGCAGGATTACGCTGAGCGTTACCCCACCTCCGTTGGAGGCCGGATCGTAGGTATTTTCCTGTTACTGTTTGGCATGTTCGGGGTGTCGGGCCTGACCGGTTTGATTTCCTCCGCTTTAGTAGAACATCGATTACGATCTGGAAAGGAGAAAAAGAAATTGCAGGAAATGAAAAACCATGTAGTGATTTGCGGATGGAAAAGCGACCTGGAGCTCCTGCTCCTCGACATTCTCCGCAAAAACAGAGATTTAAAGACACAGGATATTGTGCTGATCAATCAGGAGGGCGAGGAAAAGAACCGCCTCCTGACCATGAATGAGAAGCTGCGAGATATTACCATTGTGCACGGGGACTATTCGGAGGAGACAGTACTTCGAAGCGTCAACATCGGACAGGCCTCCATCGCCCTGATTTTGGGGGACATCAATGAGGGCGCGGATCCGGAGCTGGCGGACTCCAGAGTTTTGGTGACAGTGCTTCTGGTTCGTTCCCTGAACCCCCAGATTCATATCTGCGCGGAGGTTCACACCAAAAAGTATAAGACCTATCTGGAATACCAGAAATGCAATGAAATTATTTACACAGAAGAATATACCCGCTTTGTGCTTTCCTCGGCCACGGGACACACCGGTATGGCCAAGGTTCTTTCCTCTCTGTTTGACAATGGGGATGGCATTTCCATTCAGGTGGCCCATGTGGAGCCCCAGTGGATTGGCAAAACCTACGGAGAGCTGTTTGCGGATTATAAAAAGAACGGTCATATTCTGTTAATCGGCCTGTTAGCCAATATGGGAAATGAAAAGGATCTGAAATATACGGCCCTTGCCAGAGCCCAGAAAACACCGGACATTTCCAAGCTGGTGGCCAATCTGCAGGAGGTAAAAAACATTGAGAGGAATCAGCCCTTGCTGAACCTTCCCGACGATTTTGTGATCAGAGAAAATATGGGAGCCATTATTCTGGCGGCGGAGGTATAGCAATGGAACGATATCAGGAAAAACTGAGAAATTTTGAGATGTTCAATAAGCTGACGGAGGATGAGGTGAATCGATTCTTCCAGATGGTGACTGTGAAAGACGTAGGCGCGGGAGAGTATATCATTCACGAGCATGATACGGGAAAGGAAATG
>JAJQGR010000111.1 GCA_021200345.1 Lachnospiraceae bacterium
GCTTTATGCGGCCTGCAAGGTATTTTCCTTTTATTTAACTGTCAAACTCCCGGGCCGGGGCCACCTACTGGCTGTACAATACGGACGGCACCCCGGTTTATGATGAGGACGGCCATATCACCACCGGAGTGACGGACGAGGACGGGCAGTTTTATCTGAAAGCGAACCAGACGGCGGTCTTTTACGGAATCCCGGCGGGCACCGTTTACAGTGTCTCGGAGGTGAAAGAGTCCGGATACAATCAGGTCATCCCCAATGCTTCCACCGGCTATACCGATAAGGTAGTCGCCGACAATGTGGAGGTGCTGCCCTTTGTCAATGAGCCCTCCCCGGCGGGAATGCTGACTGTGACCAAGGTGCTGGATATCACCGGCGGCGTGGTTCCCAACGCGGAGGATGTGTTTACCTTTATTTTATATGAGAGCGTGGAGGTAGAGCAGGATGAAGAGGTCGGTGAACCGATCTATGAATACGTACCGGCAGCGGGAAAAGTGTATTCCGTCACAGTGGGAGCTTCTACTTATACATATTCCACGGACGAGGATGGCAAATTTACCCTGCTGGCCAACCAGACGGCGGTTTTTGAGGGCCTGAACAATGGACTTTACAAGGTAGAAGAGTGCGAGGAGGGCGAGGACGGACTGACCATCGAGTACAGTCTGGAGACCGTGGAGCGGACGGATGCGGATGGCACGGTGCTCTGGCAGACAGAGCAGACCTCCGGCACGGGAACAGCCGCCGGAGGCAATTCCAGCGGTTCCGCCGGTGGGACAGAAGACCCGACAAAGGAAGAGGCGGAGTGCGGCACTCTGACCTCTGAGGGCCTGACTTATATTTTCACCAACGCTTATAAAGCCTGCGGCGTGGATCTGTATCTGATGAAAAAGAGCGGGGATGGCACAGCCTTAAATGGCGCGGAGTTTATGCTGTACTATGACCAGGCGCTGCAAAACCCTGTCAGCACGGAGCCTTACGTCAGCGGCAGCTATGTCAATGTGGAGAGTGCGTCAGTCGACGGGATGATTTCCATTGAGGATCTGCAGGCCGGTACTTATTACCTGGTGGAAACCAAAGCACCCCAGGGCTACAGTTTGTTGTCCGAGGCCATTTGCATCGGGATTGTGCGCACCGCCCAGGGCTTTGAGATCACCATCAATGGGGAGGAATATACGGAGGATGCCTCCACAATTGTGGGAGAATTGAACATTACCGGGGAGGAGGGCAACGAGATCCTTTACCTGACAGTTTACAACCATAAGCTTTTGCCCATTCCCATGTCCGGCTCCGCGGGATCCTACATCACTCTGATCCTGGGCCTGGCGCTGACTCTGACAGCGGTTTGGAAGGCACTGTCCATGACCCGCGGAAAAAAGCAGAGATCAAAATAAAAGGGGGAACAGCGGATGAGAACAGAGAGCCTCCTGTGGTGCCGCGGGCATCCAGGAATCAGATAAAATTTCACGAAACAAAAAACAACATCTCCAAGGAAAGGGGGAAGCGGTGACACAAAAACCGCAAATGAAAACATGAAGAAATTTTGGAGCAGAATGGCGGCTCTGGGGCTGGCAGCAGTGCTGGCACTGGGGACGGCAAATGTGCCGGTGGGGGCAACCCAGCCAACGTCTGGTACGGCGCTGATTGATTCTAGTGAGGATTGTTCACTGATCATTACCAAGTATGACCAGACGGAGTACGAAAAACAAGAAAGCTATACTTCATTAGAAGATAACTTTATTGCTGATGGCGAGCAGGATACAGAAGCAGAGAACGCCCTGGGAAACTATGCGTTGAAGAACGTCAAATTCGGGATCCTGAAAGTAGCGAAAATTTATACCTATAGTGATGGCGGCACAGTGAAGCTTGGATATAATATACCGAATGCTCTGGTGAATATATTGGGAATTACTGACCCAGATTTTACAGTTGATGGTGTCAACTATTATACCAGTTCAACAATTAACGCCGCCTTAGCAACTGCGCTGGCAGATGATGTAAGCACTACGGCAACAAAGAACGCCCTGGAGGCGTGGTATCAGACATATATTGCTAATCATACAGACGCTGTTCATGCGGAGGGTTACACTGGTGATGACGGACAGGTGACCTTTGATATCAACCACGAAAATCAGGGACTTTATCTTGTGGTGGAGCTGGAGGTCCCGGAGGATGTTTATTCCACCACGAATCCGTTCTTTGTATCCCTGCCCATGACGAATTCTGAGGGGACCTCATGGCTTTATGATGTGTATGTATATCCGAAGAACCAGACGAATGATCCCACCATCGACAAGCAGGTAAAGGACGATGACAGCACAGCTGCATACGCGGATTATGTAACCGCTTCTGAGGGCGATGTTCTGGATTATCAGATTGTTGTCAAGATGCCCACGATTAGTTCCTCGGCTACATACCTGGATAAGCTGGTGGTAGAGGATGAGCAGTCGGCAGGATTGACATACAATCAGGACAGCTTCCAAATATACTGGTACACTGCGGATAACTATCTAAATGGAGGCGAGTCGATCTATTTCTGGAACATGAGTAGTGCAAAGTTTTCAGTCAGTTTCTCAGAGGATAACCAAACGGCCATAATTACTGTGACGGGAAATGGATTGAAACAAGTAAATGAGTTTGTTGAGGGACAGGCAACTACAACGCTGAGCGACTGCTATATGGTGATCAAATATACGTCAACACTGGATTCCAACGCGGAAGTTGTTCTGGGAGACAACGGAAACGATAACACGGCAACGCTGACCTACAGCCGTACCAATACAGATGAGAACTCAATCGAGGATATTGCAAAGGTATTTACCTATGGAATATCCGGCCAGTTTTCCGGAGATCAGACAGCGGAAACAGCGGATAAATTTAAATATTTTACGGATTCAACCGGCAGCGAAAGCACGACAGCAAATCCGGGAGATGCCATATTTATCCTGTATAACTATACAGATCAGTATTACGTACCGGTGACAAAGTCAGCGGAAGGAGTTTATTATGTAACAGATAATACCTCCAGTTATTCAGCCTCTGTCTCAACGTTTACAGATGACATTATTGCAGACCTGAAAGCTTCGAGTATTTATGATTCTATTACATTTAGCCCGGCATCCAACAGCAGTGGTGATGAAAGAGGTCGTCTTCGTGTAGAGGGTCTGGAAGCGGATACATATATTTTAATAGAGGTGGAGACAGCTAACGGCTATTCTCTGCTGAGAGATCCGATTACGATTGTGATTGACAGCACCGATGTGACAATC
>JAJQGR010000220.1 GCA_021200345.1 Lachnospiraceae bacterium
ACCACAGAGTGCTGGAGCTGACTGACTTTACTGCCCTGCCGGACAGTCCCAAAGGCTGGGAGCAGTCCATGGCCCGGATGGTGGAGCAGAGCCGCCTTGCACTTCAGCAGAAAGACTGTATTTCCGCGGAGAAATTATTTCAGTTCGGGGAAAGCCTGCTGGCAAAGCGCATGGCGAAGGCCGCCCGGGAGGGGAGACTGAGAAAGGAGCAGGCTTTTTTCCTGGGGGTGCCCGCGGGGGAAGTGAACAGGGCGGTCAGGTCTGGAAGTGCTGGGGAAGGCCTGAGAGAAGCTGGGATCCATGATGAAGGAAATCCCCGGTCTGAGATCAGCGAAGAGCTGGTATTGATTCAGGGGATCATCGATGCCTTTTTTGAGGAAGAGGACGGTGCGGTGCTGCTGGATTACAAGACAGACCGGGTGCGGAACGGGCAGGAGCTGGCAGACAAGTATCATACGCAGATGCGGTATTATACGAAAGCCATTGAACAGGCCCTGGGAAAAAAGGTGAAAGAAGTCATCCTGTATTCTTTCTGCCTTGGAAAAGAAATATTTTTACATGAAATGTCAGACAATTAGATAATCTTAACCATTATTTTATAATTAAATTAGCACTCGAAGCTTGACATTGCTAACAACAAGTGTTATAACACATATAGAACAAGGGAAAAGAAAGCCGGAGTTCAATATATGATAACAGAACAGGAGTTGATAGATATGTTAGTGCCAAGTACTTACAGAAGAAATTTGTGGGATGAGTTTTTTGATGATTTTGAAAATGAGGTAGAGGATGAGTTCTTCCATCCGGCCAGAAGAGGACACCGGGGCTATGGAAATGCCGCTGATATGATGAGGACAGATGTGAAAGAAAACGCGGCTGACTACGAAGTGACGATGAACCTGCCTGGTATTCAGAAAGAAAACGTTAAGGTGCAGCTGACAGATGGTTATCTGACTGTGACGGCGTCGAGCGATACCAACAATGATCAGAAGGACGACAATGGGAAATATATCCGCCGTGAGCGTTATGTTGGATCTTACAGCCGTTCATTCTATGTGGGCGAGGACGTAAAGCAGGAGGATATCAAGGCAAAGTTTGAAAACGGAACTCTGATTTTGACTGTGCCAAAGAATGAGCAGCAGCCTGTAGTGGAAGAAAAGAACTATATTGAGATCGAATAATCATCTTATGAAAATCCCCGCATCCGGTCATTTAAAAGACCGGATGCGGGGATGAATCGTTTGTCAGACCGCCATTTTTTTTACCTGTGCCAGCGCTTTCTCCACCGGAGGCAGCTTGATGATGATCACGGTGATGATGCCCTCTGCCAGAATGAAAGAATAATTGTAAATAATCGGATAAAGAGCGGTCAGTGACTGGGGGAAATTTTCCGGCATGTAGTCCATCCAGTACAGATATCCGCCCAGCGCGTGAAAAGCGCCCCTGACGAGAATACCCAGCAGGTATCCTTTCAGCAGGGCGTTTTTTTTGCTCTTATAAAACAGGCCGGACAGGCCAAGCCCCGCGAAGGCGAGAATGTAATCACAGCAGACCTGGAAAGGAGCCAGCACGTAGGGCTCCTGCAGAAACTGCAGAATTCCATAGGCAAGACCGGTCATAATTCCCACACCGGGGCCGTACCAGCTGCCGATCAGGCAGACAAAGAGCATACTGCACAAGGTCACGGAGCCGCCGTAGGGTAAGGCAAAAAGCTTGATGTAGGAAGTGACGAAAGCTAACGCCAGAGCGGCGGCACAAAAGACCAGCTGTTTGGTGGACAGCTTCTGATGACTGCTTTTGCTGTAAAGAAAAACAGCACCCAGCAGTAAAGCCACGGCGGCGACGCCAAACAGCACATAGCCGAAGGTGGTGAGACCAAGGTCCGAGTTAACGATTTGCATAAAAAAATCCTCCTTTGGTAAAGTGGAGGAAGCAGCGTGATGGCGGCGCGTCAAAAAAATTTGCGCGTTCCATATGGTTGCCTCCTTACGCCGGTATTACCCGGTTCAAGTGATAAGGGTCAGGGCAGTCTGGCGAATGCTTGCGCGCCAGCCCATTCTCAGCGATTGCTCCCCTGGCAAAAGTTCAGATATCTGTTGAAGCAAAACATTGTTCTTCCGCTTTGGCCGATATCTGAAGATAAATGTAAAATATTTTCAGGGAGATGTCAAGGAGTTTCCGGGATAGTAACGAGGTATCATCAAATGACGCATAAAATGCAACAAAAGATGGTAGATAAACAGGAAAATACACGGTAAAATTTTTAAAAGGAGGTACAAAATTTATGGATTACAGGGGATATAAAACAACCAGAGCGGTGGTGATCGAGCGGCCTCATTATGCGGATTTAAGGGAGATTAAGCTGACGGAGCCCCGTACGGACGCCTATATTGCACAGACGTTATTTTCGGCGATTTCCACGGGAACGGATATGAAAACCTATCAGGGGAAGCAGCATCCGGAGCAGTGCTGGTATCCTCTTGTGCCGGGCTATGAAACCGCCGGCGTTGTGGTGGCCAAGGGACCTGACACCGACGGACGGCTGGAAGTCGGCGACAGAGTCATGATTAATGAGTGCAGACAATACGGGGATGTGTGTGCGGCCTGGGGAGGCGGCAGCGAGTTTACGGTAAAGGATTCCTTTACCACAAATGATCAGTTTGATTATATGGTAAAGCTTCCTGACAATGTCACATATCAACAGGCGGTGCTGGCCTACCTGGCCTGTGTGCCACTGAAAGGAATTTCCAGACTGACGCTCAGGCCCCAGGAGACCATTGTGGTCATCGGAGCCGGTATGGTGGGAATTTCGGCCATACAGGAGCTGAAAATTCTACAGCCTTCTCTGCAGGTGATCTGTGTGGAACGCAACGCGTTCCGCAGAAGCATCGCCCGCAATTACGCGGATATTGTGGCATCGCCCGAGGAGGCGGTTTCTGTTATTTATGAGGCCACCAATGGGAAAATGGCGGATCAGCTGATGGAGTGCAGCGGGAATCCGGCGGTTGTGGGAACCCTGCACCAGTACATCAAGGACGGCGGCTGGGAGGAGGATGATGAACCCGCTCACATTCACCTGCAGGGAGATTATCCGGACAGGATTATTTTTGACCATTATCACAGATGGTTTGTAAAAAACGCCACGATTACCATGACCTGCGCGTTGAAAGCAGGATGTAAGGAGCAGGTCCTTCAGTGGATTTCGGAAGGAAAGTTTGATACGGAGAAGCTGCCGGTGGAGGTGTGGGGCGTGTCCCAGT
>JAJQGR010000255.1 GCA_021200345.1 Lachnospiraceae bacterium
CGGGCCGGCTGCACTTTGCATTTTGAGGCATGTTGGGATCAATTTGGGGGGTCCTTATTCCATTGGGTGGGGTGTCGGTTATTTCCTGGACAAATGGCTGGGAACGAGCTTCTTTTTTATTCTACTTTTTTTTGTGGGAGCAGCTGCGGGAGCCTGGAACGTGTATAGAACAGTCAGGACGATCGCAAAGCTGGATGAGCGGAAGGAAAACCCTTATGTCAGCAGGATTCAAAAAGAGTAATCCGCCCGGGATCAACACGACGCTTTTGTGTATGTTGATTGGGATTGTACTTTACGGCATTGCGGGACAGATCATCATTCTGGTTTTTTTGAGAGGTGTTGCCGGCTGTAGCTTTGGATGGTGGGTTGGTGTACTGCTGGCACTCTTTGGCGCGGCGCACATGTACTGGAGTCTGGACAGGGCACTGGATCTGGGAGAAAAGGGAGCCACGAAAAAGCTGGTTTTTCACAATATCCTGCGATATGTGGTGTTCCTGGGAGTCTCGGCTCTTGTCATGGTGACGGAAATCGGCAACCCTGTTGCCTGTGTGTTTGGCATTTTCGGGTTGAAAGCGGGGGCTTATATGGAGCCGCTTCTGGAAAAGGTGTATACAAGGATATTTAAGGAAAGTGAGGAGGTGAAGCCCTGTGACGCGGGGAATTCTGCTGTCTGAAGATATTGATTTTATGATTCATGGGGTGTTTTCCTATCAGGTCTTTGGCCAGACGGTCTGGATTACCACTACCCATGTCTGTCTGCTGATCGTCATGCTGGTGCTGATCGGCTTTGCCTTTGTGGTGAACCGGCGCATGAAGAGAGCGGAGGAGATTCCGAAAGGGCTTCAGAATGCGGCGGAGATGATCGTGGAAATGCTGGACAATATGGTGAAAGGGAGCATGGGCAAACATGCCAGAGGCTTTCTCAACTATATTGGCACTGTCTTTATTTTCATACTGATCTGTAATATTTCCGGTCTGTTCGGGCTGCGCCCGCCTACTGCGGATTACGGGGTGACGTTTCCGTTGGGAGTGCTGACCTTTGTGCTGATTCATGGAAACAAGATCCGGTACAGGGGTATGAAAGGTGTGGTAAATGATCTTTGTGATCCATGGCCATTCTGGGCGCCGATCAATATTATCAGCGACATTGCCGTACCAATTTCACTTTCATTGCGTCTGTTCGCAAATGTGCTGTCGGGGACATGTATGCTGGCACTGGTATATGGTCTGCTCTCCTTTTTTGCGATGATCTGGCCGGCGGCTCTGCACGTGTATTTTGATCTGTTCTCGGGGGCGATTCAGACTTATGTATTCTGTATGCTGACGATGACTTATATTTCCAATGCCATTGGGGACGAATAAAGCAAGGTAAAAAACCTGTTTCAGGTTTCACTGAAATAAAAATAAATTTGATATCCAAATCACAAGTCTCATCTTATGAAGAAACATCCAAGGAGGAAAAAAAGATGGAATTTAATGAGAACTTTATCTTAGGCTGCTCAGCAATCGGCGCGGGACTGGCTGTGATCGCCGGTATCGGTCCTGGTATTGGACAGGGAATCGCGGCAGGCTATGCTGCATCCGCGGTGGGACGTAATCCGGGCGCAAGAGGAGATATTACGACTACCATGCTGCTTGGTCAGGCTGTAGCGGAAACCACCGGTCTTTACGGTCTGTTGGTTGCCATGCTTTTGCTGTTCGTGAAGCCTTTGGTATAAGGCAGGTGAGATTTTCTCACAGGCATCAGATCCGGGGAAACCGGTTTTGGTGCTCACGAGGGAAAGGAGGCAGGGAAATCAATGAATTTGTATACAGGCGGCATGCTTTTAACAACCATGGAACCCCGGCTGTTTGACCTGGATTTTCAGCTTCTGACAGATTCGGTTTTAACGCTGATTTCAGTGTTTGTCCTGTTTTTCGCGTTGAGTTATCTGCTGTTTAATCCCGTGCGGGCCATGCTGGAGAAGCGGCAGAATAAAATCGCCGATGAATTGTCCACAGCAGCCTCTGCTCAGGAGGAAGCACAAAAGCTTCAGGCGCTTTACGAACAGAAGCTGGCCGGGGTCGATAAGGAAGCCGACGAAATTTTAAGAGATGCCAGAAGCAGGGCGCTGGCCAGTGAAAATCAGATTGTGGCGGAAGCGAAGGAAGAAGCCCGCCGTATTGTGGACAGAGCTCATGTGGAGGCGGAACTTGAGAAGGCCAAGGTGGCGGATGAGATGAAGCAGGAGATGATTCTGGTCGCCTGCGCCATAGCAGGTAAAGTGGTAGCTGCCAATATGAATACAGAGATTCAGGAAAGTCTGGTGGACGAGACCTTAAGGGAAATGGGTGAGAGCACATGGCAAAGCTGATTTCCAAGACATACGGGGACGCTCTTTTTGATCTGGCGATGGAAGAAAACAGGCCGGACGAGCTGTGGCAGGAGAGCGAAGACGTGCTGAGAGCGCTGACGGAAAACCCGGATTTTTCCAGCCTGATGAGCCACCCGGGTGTTACCGGAGAGGAAAAACTCCAGGTGGTGGAAACGGTATTCAGAGGGAGAGTCAGCGATACTATGACGGGCTTTTTACTGCTTGTAACGGAAAAGGATCGTTTCGGTGAGCTGCCGGCTATTCTGCGATATTTTATTGACAGGGTGAAAGAGGAAAAAAGAATCGGTGTCGCATACGTGACTACAGCTGCCTCTCTGGATCAAAACGGCAGGGAAAAGGTGGAGAAGAGGCTGCTGGAAACCACATCCTACGAAAAGATGGAAATGCATTTTGCTGTGGATGAGACTCTCATTGGCGGCATGGTGATCCGCATTGGCGACAGGGTGGTAGATTCAAGTGTCCGGACAAAGATTGAAGAATTAAAGAGACAGTTGACACATATTCAACTGAAATCGGAAAGGTGCGTATAGATCCATGAATTTAAGACCGGAAGAAATCAGTTCAGTAATCAGGGATCAGATCAAGAGATATGCCGCCGATCTGGAGGTGTCTGATGTGGGCACTGTGATCCAGGTGGCGGACGGCATCGCCCGGGTACACGGCCTGGAAAACGCCATGCAGGGAGAACTTCTGGAGTTTCCAGGGGAAGTTTACGGCATGGTGATGAACCTGGAAGAGGATAATGTGGGTGCTGTGCTGCTGGGCAGCCAGAGGAATATCAGTGAAGGCGACACGGTTAAAACCACCGGGCGCGTGGTGGAAGTCCCTGTGGGAGACGCCATGATGGGGCGCGTGGAGTATGCACTGGGGCAGCCTAG
>JAJQGR010000188.1 GCA_021200345.1 Lachnospiraceae bacterium
GGATATATCAATCCGCTGTCCCGTAGTCTCCTCAATGCTGTCCACCGCAGACTGAATCACGGTCAGCGTCCTCAGCCCCAGGAAGTCCATTTTCAAAAGTCCCAGCTCCTCCAGGGTTGTCATGGTAAACTGGGTGTTGATGGCTCCATCCTTTCCCCGGGAAAGAGGAACATAATCATCCGCCGCACTGGGGCAGATCACCACGCCCGCGGCATGAGTGGAACAGTTTCTGGGCAGACCCTCCAGCCGCCGGCACATATCAATCAGCTTATGCACCTGTTCCTCATTCTCGTAGCGGCTTCGAAGCTCCGGATTCATCTGCAGCGCCCGCTCCAGCGTGATATTCAGCTCATTGGGGATCAGTCTGGCAAGCGCGTCTCCAAAAGCGTATGGCAGATCCATCACCCTGGCCACATCCCGGATCACGCCCTTGGCCGCCATGGTGCCAAAGGTAACAATCTGCACCACCTTTTCACTGCCGTATTTCTCTGAAACATAGTCGATCACTTCCTGCCTTCTCTCAAAGCAGAAATCCACATCAATATCCGGCATGGTCACCCGTTCCGGATTTAAAAAGCGCTCAAACAACAGCTGATAGCGAATGGGATCTATGTCCGTAATATGCAGACAGTAGGAAACAATGGATCCTGCCGCGCTGCCTCTGCCCGGTCCCACCGGAATATTGTGCTCCCTGGCATAATTGATAAAATCCCAGACAATCAGGAAATAATCCACATATCCCATACTTTTGATCACGCCCAGCTCGTATTCCAGACGGCCCCGAAGCGTCATGCCGTTCTGATCCGCCGGCGCAGTCTCATCCTCATAGCGCTCTTTCAGCCCCTGATTACACAGCATGTTTAAATAGGACCAGGAATCATATCCCTGCGGTACTTCAAAATGCGGCAGCTTCGTATGCCCGAACTCAATCTCCACATGGCAGCGCTCCGCGATCTTTTCTGTATTGTCCAGCGCCTCCCCGGCATAAGGAAACAGCGCCCGCATTTCCTCCTCGCTCTTCACATAATACTGACCGCCCTCATAACGCATGCGGTCCTCATCCGTCAGCTTCTTGTTGGTCTGCAGGCACAGCAGAATATCATGCGCCTCCACATCCTCCTTATAGGTATAGTGCACATCATTGGTTGCCACCAGCGGAATATTCAGTTCACGGCTCATGCGCACCAGCTGTGCGTTCACCGTCTGCTGCTCGGCCAGGCCATGATCCTGCAGCTCCAGGAAATAATTGCCCTCCCCAAAGCAATCCTGATATTTCAATGCGCTCTTTTTGGCCTCATCATACAGTCCTTTGGTGATATAGCGCTGTACCTCTCCGGCCAGACAGGCGGACAGGCAGATGATTCCCTCATGATATGTGCGCAGCACCTCCATATCCACTCTTGGCTTATAATAAAACCCCTCCGTAAAGCCCTTGCTGACAATCTTCATCAGATTGCTGTAGCCCTGATTATTCTCCGCAAGCAGAATCAGATGATAATACCGGTCCTCACCGCCTGTCAGCTCCTTGTCAAACCGGGAGTTGGGCGCCACATATACCTCACAGCCCAGAACAGGGCGGATTCCCTGAGCCTTGCATTCCCGGTAAAAGTCAATGACACCATACATGACGCCGTGATCGGTGATGGCCGCGCTGTCCATGCCAAGCTCTTTCACCCGCTTCACATATTCTTTTATTTTGTTGGAGCCGTCTAACAGGCTGTATTCCGTGTGGACATGCAGGTGTGTGAATGCCATGGAGTCCTCCTTTTCCCTGATGGAGCAGTGTTCAATGCAAAAACAGCCATTCCCCAAAAGGAACAGCTGTCTTATCGTTTTACTGTGTTCACTGTCAGGTATTTTCCGTGTTATACTACCTTCAGTCTTGCTTTCTTTAACTCCTCGGCGTTGGTCACCCTTTTGATATGCCCGCCAAGGCTCATCAGCTTCTCCGGGAAATCCTCATATCCCCTCTCAATATAGTGGATATGATCCACCGTGGAAAAGCCCTCCGCCGCCAGCGCCGCCAGTACCAGCGCCGCGCCGGCCCTTAAATCTGTGGCACTGATGCACGCGCCCTCATACTTCTCCACGCCCTCAAGAATTGCCACATTCCCTTCAATGGTCACATTGGCTCCCATCTTGGTCAGTTCATCCAGATAGCGAAACCGATTCTCAAAGATACTCTCCCGCACAATACTGGTGGCGCCCGCCGACAATCCCAGCGTCACGGAAATCTGCGGCTGCATATCTGTGGGAAAACCGGGATAGGGCATGGTCTTAACCTGTGTTCCTTTCAGACGCTTGGAGCAGAATACACGCACCGCGTCATCCGATTCCTGTACCTCACAGCCAATCTCCCTCAGCTTGGCGCTGATGCACTCCAGATGTTTGGGGATAATGTTCTTAACCGTCACATCTCCCATGGTAATGGCGGCCGCCATCATAAAGGTGCCTGCCTCAATCTGATCCGGAATCACGGTATACTCTGAACCGTGCAGACTCTTGACGCCCCGGATACGGATCACATCCGTGCCGGCGCCCTTGATATTGGCTCCCATACTGTTCAGGAAATTGGCCACATCTACCACATGGGGCTCCTTCGCCACATTCTCAATCACGGTCTGGCCTTCAGCCAGCACCGCTGCCAGCATCAGGTTGATGGTCGCTCCCACGCTGACCACATCCAGGAAAATATGAGCGCTGGTCAGATCAATCGCTTCGGTGATAATGACACCATGCTCCAGTCTGACCTTGGCTCCCAAAGCCTTAAAACCCTTAATATGCTGATCAATGGCCCGGGTACCGATCTCACATCCCCCGGGAAGGCCCACGCTTGCGGACTTGTACTTGCCAAGGAGTGCGCCCAGGAAATAATAGGAGGCGCGCATTTTGCGGATTCCCTCTCCCTCGATCGTGGTCGTGAATATATGCGACGCGTTGATCCTCACCTGGTGTCTGCCCTGGCGATCCACCACTACGCCGATATTTCTCATGGCATCCAGCAGGACGTTAATGTCTCTGATATCCGGCAAATTATCAATAAAAACGGTATCATCTGTCATAAGGGCCGCGGCCAGAATGGGCAGAGCCGCATTTTTGGCACCGCCGATCTCGACTTCGCCCACCAGCGGATTGCCGCCCCAAATCGCGTATTGTTCCATATGATACTCCTATCTGAATTTCAAATCACGTATATTTTATATTACACTATTTTCCTGAAAATGTAAACGGAAACTCAGGAAGAAACGT
>JAJQGR010000336.1 GCA_021200345.1 Lachnospiraceae bacterium
TCATTTCCGCCATATTTTTTCCGATACTGGCGCACCTGCTCCTGGGTTAAGCCCTTTTCTCCGGAATGGGTTTTCTCAATGACAGTCGAACAGGAAACGCAAGCGTATTCCCGTATTCGGGGATGAACTCTCTCTTTCATAGGTGAAGCCTCCGTGCTGCGCAAGCCTTGATGCTTTCATTATAGCATAGAAGGCAATGTGAAAATCTTGCTTTTTTCTTGCTTTGAACAGACTACAGTATCGAAGTACATTGACCCTCAAATGAGATAAGTTCTATCTGTTTTTGTGTTTATTCAAAGTTTAATTAATACCGTGTAAGGAAAAAACAGCGGCAAGATCGGAAAGTACCGATGACCTCTGCTTTCGATTTATTTTAACCACATAATCGGGCAAATTTCCAGAATTTCCGATTGCTTTGAAGAGGCTGTTCGGATATACTTTGAAGTAGCCAGTCTTTGAATACAGACTGATAAATCATTAAGCAATGAAATAGAAATCCTGGGATGGCTTCATTTCCCGTGCACGCCTGAAATTGTGGAATATGATGCGGAAGGTTATCAGTATGAAGTGACCCGCCAGATAGAGGGCAGGCGCCTTTCTGTGATCAGGCTCTTGTGCGGTATTACATGGTTTTGATTTACATGTGGTTTATCGAATTGGGGGATGAGCAATATGAGCGGTTTGTCCGCGAACGAATCAGGAAGTATATCACGATGAGGTGAGCGGATGAAGATAAAACAGGAAAAATGGAACGAACCAGGACGAAAAAAACTGTCTGACATTGGAAATATAAATCCGAAAAAATCTCCGGAAACAAAGAATGATATGATTGCAAATGACGGGCAGAAACGATGAGGGAGCCCCATGCTGATACGACTGGACAAATTCCTGGCGGACGCCGGAGTCGGCACACGCAGTGAAGTGAAATCAATCATAAAGAAAAAAGCTGTTACCCTTAATGGTATGTGCGTGGACAAACCGGAAATTAAGTTGAATCCGGACACGGATGAGGTGGCTGTAAATGGAAGCAGTGTGGCCTCGCGCGGCAAGGTTACCTACCTGTTGCATAAACCGGCAGGCTATGTCTGTGCCACAGAAGACAGTCGCTTCCCTACGGTAATGGAACTGGTGCCGCAGGGCAGGGACCTGTTCCCGGTTGGCCGGCTGGACAAGGATACAGAAGGGCTGCTTCTGATTACAAATGACGGCGCGATGGCACACCGTATGCTTTCCCCGCGCAGCCATGTGGATAAAGCATATCTTGCGCTGCTGGATGGGCCGGCGGAGAGTGGTTACATTTCTCTTTTCGAGGAGGGGGTAGACATCGGGGATGATAAACTGACGCTCCCCTCGAAGCTGGTGATTTGTGATGAGAATGATCCGGCGCTTGCCTATTTACCTGAGGAATATCGAAGCGGTCTGTGTCCGGGGCAAACGGTTCTTCTGACGATTCAGGAAGGCCGTTATCATCAGGTAAAGCGGATGTTTCACGCGGTGGGCAGGGAAGTCGTTTATCTGAAACGACTGTCATTTGGAGAACTTATGCTTCCACTTTCACTGAAAAAAGGAGAGGCCATTCTCTGTGACCCGTATATGCCGGCAGATGGCACATAAAACAGAGATGCTGAAAAGTCAGTTTTTGTTTATTGGGAAATAACTTCTCAGAAAAAGGATGATGGAAATGAATTTTTTCGACTTCATAGAGAACGAGTCTTTTTTCAGACCACTGACCCTGAAATACCGTAGAATTTATTATGACTGTATTCAGCTTCTGATTGAAAAGACAAAAGAACTGCCGGTGCTGTATGAAACAGATGCCAGAGACAGCATCACGATTTATCTGAAGAATGCGAATATTCGGAAAGCGGAAGAGGCTGCGGACGGGGAGGAGGAGCTTTTGGAGGAAAGCGGAGGCCTGCAGGCTTTTGAAATCCTGTCCCTCTTCCGGGATTGCGGCTGGCTTCTTCCAAGGGAGATCGGGCGCAATGGAGAGTATGTGACGAGCGTCTCGACAAACTGCCGGAGAGTGATGGATTTTCTGAAAAAGATGACGGAGAAAAACGAAGAAGGCATGATGTCCAACCGGATTTTTTCCATGTATGAGATTATGAAGTCCGCATTTGATGGAGAATCCATGAGAGCGGAGCGTCCTTATGCGAATATTCTGGTCCCGCTTGTGGAAAACGAATCTGAGCTGAAGAATGAACTGACTGATCTGAAGGACAGCATTTCCGATATTATGAAAGCAGTCGTTGCATTTCAGGATATTAACAGTTTCGGACAGTTCATCATGAAGGATGAGATGCTGGATCACTTTTTCAGTGAATATTTTTTTGTGAAAAATAATGGACTTATCCCTGCGCAGCTTTCCTACATGCGAAACAGACTGAGGGAACTTCGACAGGGGGAGCTGTATGAGAAAATGCTGAGAGAATGCTCTGAGAAGCTGCAAATGGACAGAGACCGGGCGCAGGAGAGGGTGGATGGATATTTCGCGGAGCTGCAGTATTTTCTGACGGTAGAATACGAAGAGAATATGGAACTGATCGACAGCCGTATTAATAATTATTATAATCTGGCAAACACCAGAATTATGCTGATGGCCGGCAACGGCATGCAGATGGAGGCTGTGTTGAATGATTTCCTGAACGCGATTACTTCGCTGGATGAAGGGGGCAGAAGGGAGGCGCTTGAAAAAGTTGCGGATTGCACCAGAATCGTTCACCAGAAGTATGTGAGCTGCAGATCTTTTGAGAGAAACCGGCGATCAGGGAATGAGAGAGAGAATATTGGGCTTTTGACAGAAGAACTGTCGGAGGAGGAGAAACAGGCAAAGACGGAGGAATTGTTTGGCAGCGCGCCGAACCGTTACTCGGTGGACCGTGTGAGCAGCTATATGGCGGTCCAGATGGGAGCTGATGAGCAGATTCGCATGAAGGATCAGCATTTGAAGACAAGGGAAGAGGCCCTCATGTATGCGGCAACCGTGCTTTATACGGGAAATGAGGAATTCCCTTATGAGGTTCATCTGTCGGATCAGATAGTGGACACTGGAATAGCCGGGATCAGTGATATGAGTGTGGTGAGAAAGGACAGGAAACGAAAGAATGGGTGATTATAGCTTTATGGAGAGGATGAGCGATGAAGACGCTTACTGGTTCAAGCGTTGTGTCCGGAAACTGCTGGATTCTACTTTCATTCTGGAAGATAAGGATGAAAAGCTGTATGACTATCTTTCTT
>JAJQGR010000308.1 GCA_021200345.1 Lachnospiraceae bacterium
ATGTAGAGCACCGCATAGCCCAGGAGCTGGCGCACCAATTCTCCCATGACGTAAAACAGCAGAAACGGATAGAGGAACGCCCAGACCATCTGAAAGCTTTTGGATCTCTGCTTTTTGGCGTCCCCTTTCCAGTCACCGGAGGCTTCCCGGGATGCCTGACTATCGGAATCTGACTCTGAAAAACCGCTTTCGGAGTCCTGTCCGCCATTCCCGGCGCCGCAGGAACCGGGATTCTGTCCGGTTTTTCTGTCATCCGTGCTGAAATATTTCGGATCCATGTGGCAGGTGGAGTGGTCCTCCGCTTCCTTCATCACAAAGTCCTCTCCCTGCAGCTGTGTGGACAGAAGCAGACTCGTGAGCTCCTCCACTGTGGATACAATATAATCCGGCTCAGACTCCTCCAGCTCCCCTTCAGGCGCGTAGCCGTAGCGCACTGCCACCGAGGTAAGCCCCACCTCTTTTGCCGCGTCCACGTCAAAGCACCGGTCTCCTACCATAATGACGGAATCCTTTTTGATCATTCGATAATGAAACAGACGGTTCAGGGCATCATTGATCACATCTTCCTTTGTGGAATCCGGCTCACCCGGCACGGAACCGGCCATCACCTCAAAATACTGATCCAGTTCAAAATGCTCCAGAATCTCTTTCACCAGATCCTCTGTCTTGGAGCTGGCCACCGCCAGGTGAAACCCCTGCGCTTTCAGCTTCTGAAGCATTTGCGGAATCCCGGGATAAACCTGATTTTCAAATTTTCCCACATCATGCATGCGCTCTCTGAATTTAGCCACAGCCCTGACAGTCTGTTCTTCATCCATTTCGTAAAATTTCTGAAAGCTGTATTGCAGGGGCGGCCCGATAAAGGCCGTCAGGTCGTCAATATTCTCTACTGAAATTCCCTGATCAGCCAGCGCGTACTGGGCGCTGGTGCAGATCCCCACTTTCGGATCCGTCAAGGTGCCATCCAGATCAAATAAAATATACTCTTTTCTCATCAATATCCGTTCCTCCGCAGTTGACAGTCCTTCCCGGCCGGGCGCCTCACAAAATTACTGTTCATTTCTATCTCTGTATTTCTGAATCTCTTCTTTCTCTTCCTCGTCGTACTGCCTGAAATTCCGGAAGCGCTCCACCAGCAGGGTAAGCGAATCCTCCAGTCCGCGGAACATTCCCTCTTTATAAAGGGCCACTGCCAGGATCCCCAGAGGCACCGCCACAATCATGCCCGTGACCCCGCCCAGGCGATATCCGGCATACAATAAAAACAGGGTGGGGATCGGCGGCATTCCCAGTGATTCTCCCACATATTTGGGCTGAATCATCTGGCGCACCAGCTGAGCCAGTGCCGTCAGTGCAATCAGGCATACCCCTTTCACTATCTCTCCGTTCAACAGACAAATCACCGCCCAGGGAGCCAGAATCACTGTGGTGCCAAACACGGGCAGCATGTCCAGAATAGCAATTCCAAAGGCCGCCAGTGGAAAGTATCTGACCCTCAAAAGTCCAAGACAGACTGTCAGCAGCAGATAGATCCATACCTCAATCTGAAGCTGAGCCTTAAAATATCCGCCAATGGAATGGGCAATGCTGTTTCGGATGACCTCCACTCCATGTCTGATATTCCAGGGAAGCCGGGCCATTCCTCTTCCCAGCCAGTCACGATCCAGCACAAAGAAAAAGACGGCCACCAGACACATAATCACGCTGATGAATACATTTCCCAGCTGACCGGCCGCGGATGCCGCAATTCCCGCCGCCTTATCCAGAAGAAAACTGCTCAGGGAATTGAGCGCGCTTCCCACCGTATCTGAACTGCTGGACAGAAAATTCAAAACGGCCAGAACCTGTTCCTCCGGCAGGAAAAATAACAGCTTCTGCAGAACATCCTCCAATTCACTGGAATCCTGGAGGAGCTCATTCCACAGTTCCGGCAGATCATACAAGAAGCTGCCAAGCATATTGATCAGCAGACTGCACAGGCCATACAGGGCCAGCACCACCAGACCGATCACCAGGACAATCACCACAATCATGCTGGCCTTGCGTTTCAGCGGAAGATGCTTTTCCATGAAATTCACAAGAGGTGTTACAATCCAGGCAATAATACCCGCAATCACAAAGGGCATAAAAAACATAAGAACTCTGGGAACCAGCCAGAGAATCAACGCCAGAGCCACCAGCGGAAAGATTAAATTCAAGGCAATTTTCAGATTCGTGTGTTTTTTATTATTCACATGGCCTCCCTCCCGGCAGCCGCTGTTTCAGACTTCACGGCATGTGAGAACAATCTGCCGGTTTCTTTTTCCTGCCAGTCATCTTATGCCGCTTTGAAACGCCAGGCCGTCGATATACGCATAGATCTCATCCCGTCCCTGTTTTGTCAGTGCGGAATAAGGGAAAATTTCCGTTCCCTTTTCCAACTGCAGGCCGGTACGCAGCATTTTTTTATGCTTATCCAGCTGACTCCGGTTGATCTTATCCGCCTTGGTAGCGATAATTACCGGTGAAAAGCCCTGATCACAGATCCAGAAATACATCAGCCGGTCATTGGCGGAAGGCTCATGCCGGATATCCACCAGCAAAAAGACCGAGGCCAGCATCCGGGAGGTATGCAGATATTTTTCAATCATCTCTCCCCACTGGGCCCGGATTTCCATCCTGGCGTTGGCGTAACCATACCCTGGCAAATCCACAAAATAAAGATTTCCCGCAATCTTTTGTTCCTGGTTTTCATGATAACAGCTCACACGATAAAAATTGACCGTCTGCGTCTTTCCCGGCTGAGAGCTGGTGTGGGCCAGATTTTTGCGGTTTAACAGCCCGTTGATCAGGCTGGATTTTCCCACATTGCTTTTTCCCGCGAAAGCAATCTCCATATACTGATTGTCAGGGAAGGTACTGGTTATCCCACATACCGTTTCCAGCTGTACATCCTTGATAATCATCCGTCTTACCTCATTTCACCAATACTGCCTCCAGAACCTCCTGCATTTTTGAGACAGTGACAATCTTCATATCACCGGTAATTTCTTCATTCATCTCCTCCAGATCCTTTTGATTTTCCAGAGGAATCAGCACCTGCTTCATTCCCGCCATATTGGCCGCCAGCATCTTCTCTTTCAGGCCTCCGATAGGCATCACTCTGCCCCGCAGGTTAATCTCCCCGGTCATGGCGGTCAGATGATCCGCGGGGATTCCGGCGACCGCACTGAGCAGAGCCGCGGCCATGGTA
>JAJQGR010000025.1 GCA_021200345.1 Lachnospiraceae bacterium
CTCCTTTTCATACAAAACGCCGGGAACTCCAAGATAATAATTCATCTCCCGCTCCCCACGCTGTCTTCCCAGCAACAAATGACGGTAATTGTAAAAGCCGTGAAGCAGAAAGCTGTTCTGCACCATGACCTGATATCGCTCCTGCAATATCACAAAATCCCTGGGCTCTATGGACAGATAACCTCTGGCATCGCCAAAGGGATGCACAATAGGGTAAATAGCGCACAGCTGCTGCCACTTATCGGCGTAAAGATGAACCGGCTGTTTTTCTTCCTGCGTTTCTCTGACACTTCCCGGTGTCTCATTCTCCTCTTCTTCTTTCTCCTCCTGCTTTTTCGGCTCTTTGATATCCTCCTCTCCGATGTCCCTTATCTCCGTCGTTTGCTCGCCCGTCGGTTGTATCACCGCTGCTTTTTCATTGATTTCCGTCTGGGGCTTCAGCTGCTCTATATTTTTCTCCGTATCATTCTCCCGCCTCCGATAAGGCATCCGGTCGCTGACCATGTGCTCCGGTATTTCTCTCACTGCCTCCGTTTTCGGGGAATAAGGCTGAAGCGGCAGCCATTTCTGCTCCAGGTATCCGAACTCTTTCAGGTCAATATGAATCCCCGTCAGCTTCCCGTACGGCACCTGCGCGTGCCCCACCCTGTCAGCCCCGCAGCGCATGGAAAGGCTCCCCTTTCCTCTGTTCAGGCGCAGCATTCCCAACAGCGATTCTACCGGGCCGGACAGCATATAACAGGGAAATTCCCCGTCCACTCTGCCGCAGTTTGTCACAGAAATCTCTATCCTGCATACATTTTCCAGCACCGTCAGCTGAGCGCTCCCCACGCTTCGTGCCTGTCCATCTTCCCGGTACCACACAAAATACATTGTTTTTCGATCAAAAAAATACACACCGCCACCTCCTATAGCATTGCTACTATATGAGGCAGCGGTGCGCTTCATGCATAAAAAATAAATTCAATTGTTCCGCTCTTCCTGATATTTCATATAACTTACTACCATCAGAGCAATCTTAAAGGTCATCGCGTCGTCAAATTTCCGGATATCCAGCCCGGTATTCTTCTGCAGCTTTTCTATCCGATATACCAGCGTATTCCGATGAACGAAAAGCTGCCGGGATGTCTCGGACACATTCAGATTATTCTCAAAGAATTTATTGATGGTCTCCAGCGTCTCATCATCGATCTGATCCAGATAGCCGTTACCGAAGACCTCATCAATAAACATTCTGCACAAATTTACAGGCAGCTGGTAGATCAGACGTCCGATGCCCAGTGTGGAATAGGCAACCGCGTTCTTACCCTCATAAAAGATCTTACCCACATCCAGTGCCATCTTGGCTTCCTTATAGGATTTGGATACATCCTTCAGCTCCTGGACAACAGTGCCGATGGCCACTCTCACATTGATCATCAGTTCCGTATTGACCATATCAAGAATCGTATCAGCCACCCGCATCAAATCCTCGTTTGTACTGCGCGGCTCTATGGACTTAATGAGAATAATATTGCTCTCATCTACGCGGGTGATATAATCGCCCGCCTGAGACGAAAAAATATTTTTCAGAAGTTCTAAAACCGCCGCGTCCTTTTCCGGATCCGCTTCAATCAGGTAAACCGCCCTGGGAGCGCTGACCTCGATGCGAAGCTTCTGCGCCCGGTTATATACATCCACCAGCAGGAAATTGTCCAGCAGCAGATTCTGGAAAAAGCTGTTGCGATCAAACCGGTCCTTATAGGCCACAGTCAGCTTTTCCAGCTGAGCCACAGCCAGCTTACCGATCACGTATGTATCCTCGCCGAAGCCCA
The DNA here is from genome assembly GCA_021200345.1 of Lachnospiraceae bacterium. Taxonomy (GTDB): domain Bacteria; phylum Bacillota; class Clostridia; order Lachnospirales; family Lachnospiraceae; genus RGIG6307. The sequence continues at coordinate 1,815 of JAJQGR010000025.1, forward strand.
TAGCTACCAGCACATACTCCAGTTCGTCCTCATCCCGGACTTTCAGCAGGTGATAATTTCCCACCATCTGACTGTCCGCCGGAGAATCAACAAAAGATGTCACCATACCGGGATCCGGCACCACCATATTTGCCGTGGAGACAATCTCGTCTCCGTTGAGATCGCAGATACACATATCTACTCTGGCGATCGCCTTTATGTCATCTATACTTGCCTGCAAAATCTGTGATGAAATCATATATACTCCTTCGTGCCTGTCATACAAGAAAAAGGGGATGCGCTGGCGCATCCCCCTGGCATATCAGAATTAGTTGCAAATAGTAACCTCAGTATCCTTGTCAAATACATGGATCTTATTCACATCGAACAATACCTTAACCTTATCGCCAACTCTTGCCTTAGTGGTGGAAGGAACTCTTGCAGTCACGTTCTTGCCGTCAATATCAAAATACAGATAAACCTCTGCGCCAAGCAGCTCGTATACTCTGATGTCAACAGTCAGGCAGTGAGACTCATCATAGTTCTCAAGATGATCTGCATCATGGATATCCTCAGGACGAAGACCAATGGTCACTTCCTTGCCGCCGTATCCGCCGTCAATGACAGCCTTGGACTTCTCAGCAGGCAACTCAACCTCAACGCCATCCACATTCACATATGCCTTGTCGCCCTTTACGGTGCACTTGCAGTCAAAGAAGTTCATCTGAGGAGAACCGATGAATCCGGCAACGAACTTGTTGCCCGGGTTATCATACAGATTCTGAGGAGTATCAACCTGCTGCACAACGCCATCTTTCATAACAACGATCCTGGTACCAAGGGTCATAGCCTCGGTCTGGTCATGGGTAACGTAGATGATGGTGGTGCCCAGTCTCTGATGCAGCTTTGCGATCTCAGTTCTCATCTGTACACGCAGTTTAGCATCCAGGTTGGAAAGAGGCTCGTCCATCAGGAACACCTTCGGGTTACGAACAATAGCACGGCCCATGGCAACACGCTGTCTCTGACCACCGGAAAGAGCCTTCGGCTTACGATCAAGGAGCTTCTCCAGATCCAGGATCTTGGCGGCTTCCTTTACCATTTTGTCGATCTCGGCCTTCGGAACCTTGCGCAGCTTCAGACCAAATGCCATGTTATCATAAACGGTCATGTGAGGATACAGAGCGTAGTTCTGGAATACCATTGCGATATCTCTGTCTTTCGGCTCTACATCATTCATCATCTTGTCACCGATCCACAGCTCACCGGAAGAAATATCCTCCAGGCCGGCGATCATACGCAGGGTTGTGGACTTACCACAGCCGGATGGTCCAACGAAAATGATGAATTCCTTGTCGGCGATGTCAAGATTGAAATCTTTCACAGCCACAAATCCGTTGGGATACACTTTGCAAACGTTGTTTAACTTTACACTTG
>JAJQGR010000318.1 GCA_021200345.1 Lachnospiraceae bacterium
AAATACAATGGTCCGGATCCCGTTGCCGTCATGGATGGAGTAGCGCTGGATATCAAAAATCCGGCCTTTGGTCTGTAAATAATCCATTTAGAACCCCTGCTCCGTCCTGCGGATAATATCGTCCTGCAAAGACTTGGATAATGTGGTAAACAATGCACTGTAGCCGGCCACACGAACCACCAGATGCGCGTATTTCTCCGGATGCTTCTGGGCGTCTAAAAGCGTGTCCTTATCCACCACATTGAACTGCATGTGGCTGCCTTTCTGATCAAAATAGGTGCGGATCAGCGCCACAAAATTATCTAACCCCTTATCGCCGCTTAAGGCGGTGGGGTGGAACTTCTGATTTAAAAGCGTACCGTTGGAGGCAATGCCGTGATCAAGCCTGGAAACCGAGTTTGCCGTGGCGGTGGGTCCATGAACGTCCTTGCCAGCGGAGGGCGATACGCCGTCCGCCACCGGGGTGTGAGCCAGCCTGCCGTCCGGCGTGGCTCCCGTCTGCGCGCCTAACGGCACATTGGCCGATACCGGATACAGACCTGCCTGGAAAACGCCGCCCCTTGGATTTTTGTAAGTAGGAAGCGGCCGGGTATAAACGTAGGCCGCGTCTCTGGCCATGGCGTCCACCTCCGGGTCGTCATTGCCAAACTTCGGCACTTCCCCGATCAGCTCCAATATTTCATCAAACCGCTTCTGATCCTCTTCGGAAATTTTCGCGGACTGCACCTGTTTTACGATACCCTCCGCCGCGGCCGCATCCACTGAAACTCCCTGTTCCCTCAGGCTGCCGATGATGCGCAGGGAAATGTCTTTGATGCTGTCCCCGTCCAGCCCCTTGCCGAAGTTTAGCATCAGCGCCCGTTTTAACTCCGACATCGAGACTTTCTTCTCCTCAAAGACCAGCTTTTTCACCGCAAATAAGGAGTCCGCCACGTTGGCGATGCCGAAGCCCTGGGGGCCGGTGAAATTATAAATAGCACCGCCCTCCTGTAAGGACTTGCCCCGCTTCATGCAGTCGTCCACCATGCAAGACTCAAAGGGTAGCGGGCAGAGAGTGGCGTGGGCCACATCAATGCTGTTGTCCGCGTTCACCAGCAGGGAAATAAAGTAATTCATCTGCTCCTTGTAGGCGTCGTAAAACTCGTCGAAGGAGGTCATCTCCTCCACAGGCTTCGTTTTCACACCCACCAGCTCGCCCTTGTCATAGCCGCTCTCAAACACGGTCTCCAACGGCCGGCACATATTGAAGAACGCGGCGTCATGCCAGCCCTCGGTCTTGCCCGCTTTCTGGGGCTCCACACAGCCGATGATATTGTACTCTCTGGCGTCCTCCAGGGTCAGGCCCCTGCTCATCAGGGACGGAATAATCACTTCATCATTATAATAGGCCGGGAAACCGATGCCCGTGCGGGTCAGCGAAGCTGCCTTCACCAAAAGCGCGTGGGGCGAACCATTCCACACACGGATGGACAGGGACGGCTGGGGCAGAAATACGTGCGCGGAGGCACTGATGCACATGAAAGACAGGTCGTTGGTCACGTCCTGGCCGTCCTTATCCTGGCCTCCCACGATCAGGTTCTGAAAGAGGCTGTAGCCCGCAAAGCCTTCGGCGCTCACCGCGTCCCGGCATTTATTTAAGTCGTTTAATTTCACCCAGATGCAGTCGATCAGCTCCTGCGCCGCCTCTCTGGTGATAATGCCGGCATCCAGATCCTTTTTATAATAAGGATACATGTACTGGTCGAAGCGTCCCGGGGAGATAGAGTGTCCGCTGGACTCGATCTGCAACAACTGCTGCACGAACCAGAAGCTCTGGCAGGCCTCCCAGAAGGAAGTCGCACCCTTTCTCGGCACCTTCGAGCAGTTGGCCGCGATCTGCAAAAGCTCCTTTTTCCGCGTCGCGTCACTCTCTTTGGCAGCCATCTCTTTGGCCAGCGCCGCATAGCGCTCCGCATAGTGAATCACCGCCTGACAGCTGATGATCACCGCCTGCAGGAAACGGGACCTGGTGGCGTAATCCGCGTCACCCGGTTTGCACGCATCCAGATACCCCTGGGCCTCGGCGATGATGCCCTCATAACCGATGGCCAGCACTTTCTCATACTGCACCGTCACATGACCCACACCGTTATAAAAATAGTTGCCCGGCGTGAAATAATTGTGCTCCATGGCCTTTAAGGTCTCGGGTGCCATATAGGAGGTGGCAAGCTCACTGGTGGTCTTTCCTTTCCAGTAGGGATGCACTTCTCTTAATTCTTTTTTGGTTTGTTCGGATATGTAGAAAGGATCGGCCTTGCGGTGCTCCACAGTATCGAACTCCGCCTCCAGCCACTCCCAGGAAAATTCCGGGTAGGTCTGGCAGCCTCTGGGCGCGATGGTAGTGCTGCCCACCACCAGCTCATTGTCTCTGATAATAATAGGGATATGATCAAGAATGTGCGCGAAAGCCTTTGCCCGTCTTGTGACGATGGGCTGACCCTCTGTGGCACGATAGCTCTCTGTCAGAAGAACCGCTCTGGCGGACTCGATCTCAGGCATCTTTTTGAACAGATGCTCCACCAGCTTGGGAATGCGGTCGGTTTTCGGAACTTCAGCAGTATAATAGCGCTCCATGGGGATTCCTTTCCTTATCTGTCTGTAGACAACAGTTCCTGAAATCTTATTATAATGGGGCGCTATCACAATGTCAACAAAATTTGTGTAAATTTGTTTTGCTTTTATTCGTATTTTATGTTGTTTTTATTTTGATTTTGTGGTCTTTTGCATGGTTTTCCCTGGCAGGGGTTCGTCATTTCCTGCATAGAAAAGCTGCCGGCAGGGAAACCCCTGCCGGCAGCTCTTATGGCTTATTCTGCCACGGTATATACGCGTTTAAAACGGTTCTTCTGTTATCTGGTCACAATATCCACCGGTACATTGAAGATCTTCGCCACCTTTAAGATGGTGTCGATGTGTCTGCCGGAGCCGGCCGCGAAGTGGTGGGTGGGGCCGCACTCGCTCCAGCGGGTCACGAATTCACGAGCGCCGCAGGTAAAGCGGGTTCTCATGTTGGTGTCGCCGAAGGACAGGATCTCGCCCTCCTCGTTGACGCCCTCAGCTACCACGAACTTGAAGTTGCCGTCGCCGTCCTGGGTGATGGCCAGGTAGGTCACCGGACCCAAGTGCGGGTAGAACTGAGTCAGATATCCGCCGCCGGTCTTGCCGTGGAAGA
>JAJQGR010000096.1 GCA_021200345.1 Lachnospiraceae bacterium
CTTGTATTTTCAAGGATTGTAGCGCTCGAGTTTTTTGGTTACTGTCAAAGACAGGGGCCAGCTGATCCAGCCGCGCCGCGCTTTTTGTAAATTCGCTCATAAGCTTTTCCTCCTTCTGTAATAATCAAGATACCTTATCCCTGTTTTCTATAACCTCTCCCTGGTTTTCTGTTTTAAGCCACAAGATATGGCAATATATAATATGTGTTCAATTCCTGAACAACTTTAACACGTTAAATTGCGAAACGGTTGTTCAATTCCTGAACAGTGCAAGACCTCAAAATCTCATTTTTGCTCCATACACTGTTCAAAACTTGAACAGTGTACTGTTCAGAAACTGAACAGCCAAATTAAACAGCTACGGCGGTCTGAAGCACTTCCATCTCTCTGAAAAGATGTATACATCCGGCTTTCTAAGCGTCACGTTATGCTCTGTGATCTCAATAAATCCATGTAATATCAACTCATCACGAACTCGCGTAAATGTTGCAGGTGCACAAATATCTTTGTACCGGCTACGCGGATATACAAATTCACGCTTTCCGCCTGCAATCCATAGCATATCAGTATGAATCACTTTCGCTTTATCGCTCAATGTTCGGTATGCAGGGCTTTTCAACATCGTGTTTGCAAGACGTGGATAATTGCGCTCAACACCGTTATTTGCTTCACTTTGCCAGGGCGGAAAAGGCGTCTTTTTCGATCTCCCCATCAGTAAGCCTCTTTCCTGCCGCCTCGCTCAACTGCTGCCGCCGTCAGATTGATCTCTCTTGCCCGCTGCCGCATCGACTGCACAAACCGCTCTTTCTCTTCCTCACAGGTCGGAAGGAAATAACCGTTTCGATTGTCAGACAGAATCGGCACACCCCGGCGCCGTTCCGCTTCAATCGCCTTTCGGACTGTCCGGCCATCCGCGCCAGTCAGCAGCATCAGTTCCCCCAGATGGATTCCATTGTCTGTGCCTGGCCTGAGAAATTCTGCTATTGAAACCGGACAGTCAAATGTGTTATACTCGTTCTCAGAAAGTAGGCTCTCAAAACTTTCTTTCGTTGCCCGTTCTGGCGTTGGCGCGCCGGTCCGGGCTTCTTTTATGCTACACATATGATCTCCTCCCTATTAAATTGAAACGCGATAATTTTTCATTACATATTCATGAAAAGTTTTGGGTTCTACTCTAGCCGTTTTTCCAATTTTCACGAGTGCACCGCTTTCTTTAGCCAGGCGCATCACCGTATTTAGCCCTAAATTCTCCGCTTCAGCAATCTGCGCATAAGTACATAACCCGACATTTGCCTGATTAAGCCCCGCTGATGCTGTTCTTTGAATTCGCTTTTTCATGTCTTTCCTCCATTCGTTTTCTGCTTCGTTATCTTGCTGCTTGTTGCATTATAGTACAAGATCAATAAGACAAAAAAGGAACTTTATAGACTTTTATGGACGCTCAAACTCTATGAGAAAAAAAAGCACCGGCAGCAGGCGTTGAACCTCTATCCGGTGCTTCTGTTAATTCATTACTGCAACTTATATATTACAATCCAATTCTCTATTCTTTGCCTGCATTTCATAACGTTTTGTGTACATTTTGTGTACGATCATATTTTTCTTGAAAAATTATACCTCTTCCCTTATAATTGAAAAGCGATTGTGAAACGTCAAAAATACTTGAATTTAAAGGAGTTTTTATGATATCAGCCAATAACGTAACCTACCGGGTAGGCAAGAAAGCCCTCTTTGAGGACGTCAATATCAAATTTACCGAGGGCAACTGCTACGGTATCATCGGAGCCAACGGCGCCGGTAAATCCACCTTTCTAAAAATTCTCTCCGGGGAGCTGGAAACCACAAACGGCGATATTGCCATGACTCCGGGACAGCGCCTGAGCGTGCTGGAGCAGGATCATTTCAAATACGAACAGTATACCGTCATGGATGTGGTCATCATGGGGAATCAGCGTCTGTACGACATCATGAAAGAAAAGGACGCTCTCTACGCAAAGGAGGATTTCTCCGATGAGGACGGGATCCGGGCTTCCGAGCTGGAGGGCGAGTTTGCCGAGATGGACGGCTGGGAGGCGGAATCAAATGCCGCCACTTTGTTAAACGGTCTGGGAATCGGTACGGAGCTGCACTATTCTCTGATGAGTTCCTTAAACGGCAGCGACAAAGTGAAAGTACTTCTGGCAAGGGCGCTTTTTGGCAGCCCCGACATCCTGCTGTTAGATGAGCCCACCAACCATCTGGATCTGGACGCCATCGCCTGGCTGGAGGAGTTTCTCATCAATTTTGAAAACACCGTCATCGTGGTCAGCCACGACCGTTATTTCTTAAATAAGGTCTGCACCTGCATTGCCGACATTGATTACGGCAAGATCCAGCTTTACGCGGGCAATTATGATTTCTGGTATGAGTCCAGCCAGCTTCTCATCCGTCAGATGAAAGAGGCCAACAAAAAGAAAGAGGAGAAAATCAAGGAACTGCAGGAGTTCATCTCCCGCTTCTCCGCCAACGCCTCCAAATCCAAGCAGGCCACCAGCCGCAAGCGCGCTCTGGAGAAAATTGAGCTGGACGAGATCAAGCCCTCCAGCCGCAAATATCCCTATATTGATTTCAGACCTGACCGCGAAATCGGCAACGAGGTCCTGGAGGTCAAAAATCTCTCCAAAACCATTGACGGCGTGAAAGTACTGGACAATATTTCCTTTATTATGAATCACGACGACAAGATTGCTTTTGTGGGCGGCAATGAACAGGCCAAGACCGTTTTATTCAAAATCCTGATGGAGGAGATGGAACCCGATGAAGGAAGCTTTAAATGGGGCGTTACCACCTCCCGGGCTTATTTTCCCAAGGATTACACCGCGGAATTTGACAATGATTATACCATCGCGGACTGGCTTATGGGCTATTCTCCCGTGGACGATATCACATACGTGCGCGGGTTCCTGGGACGGATGCTGTTTGCCGGCGAGGACGGTGTCAAGAAGGTGCGGGTTCTCTCCGGCGGAGAGAAGGTGCGCTGCCTGCTCTCCAAGATGATGATCAGCGGCGCCAACGTGCTGATTTTCGACGAGCCCACCAACCATCTGGACATGGAATCCATCACCGCTTTGAATAACGGCATGATCAAATTCCCGGGCGTAGAGCTGTTCTCCTGCCGCGACCATCAGCTGGTACAAACCACAGCTAACCGCATCATGGAAATTCTCCCTGATGGGACTCTGATCGACAAGATGACTACCTATGACGAATATCTGGCCAATGACGAGCTGGCAAGAAAGCGCACCGTCTACACCGCCAATGTCACCGACACGGAGGAGTAAACCCATGAAAGCAGTGGATCTGCACACCCATTCTTATAAATCCGACGGCAGCAAATCCCCTTCCCAGCTGGTGGACATGGCCAGAGAAATCGGACTGGCCGCCATGGCGCTCACCGATCACGACACCACAGACGGCGTGGAGGAAGCGGTTTCTCACGCTGCCGCTCTGCGCGCCGCGGGCGCTATAGATGTGCCGGAGATCATCCCCGGCGTGGAGCTTTCCACCGACAAGTGGGGCAATGACATTCATGTAGTAGGCCTGTATATCGATATTCACAACCCGGCTCTGCAGCAGGCGCTGGCCGATTTTGTGACCAGAAGAGAAAAGCGCAATGAACTGATGTGTGACCGCTTAAGAGAACTGGCCGGCTTCGATATCACCTACGAAAAGCTGACGGCCGCCTACCCCGGCGCTGTGCTGACCCGGGCTCATTATGCCACCTATCTGATCGAAAAAGGCTTTGTCAAAGACAAAAAGGAGGCCTTCTCCCGATATCTGGGGGAAGACACTCCCTATTTTGTGCCCCGGGAGAAAATTACTCCCGTGGACGCGGTTCATTTGATTTTAAATGCCGGCGGCATTCCCATTCTGGCCCACCCCATGCTGTACAAGCTGACAGAGGCCCAGCTGGAGGCTCTGGTCTGCGAAATGAAAAATGCCGGTCTGGTTGGAATTGAAGCCATCTACTCTACCTACACCATAGAACAGGAACGCTATGTGCGCAGACTGGCGGGGAAGTATGAGCTGCTTCTCTCCGGCGGCAGCGACTACCACGGAGACGCCAAACCGGACATCGCCCTGGGAACCGGCTTTGGAAAACTGTTTGTGCCGGAGGAGATTCTGGATATTCTGAAATTACACAGATAGAATCCTGCTGCCGCATCACCTCAGGCTTCTACGATCAGATATCTGCCGTCCCCGACCGCGAATACCTCACTTGCCTCCAGAATCTTCTTTCCCTTGAGTCCGTAGGTATCCAGCCCCTCCTCCTCAAAGAATTCCCAGACCTCTTTCACAGAATCCACCACCACAGCCATGCCTTCCTCCAAAAAGTCCCGGGCCTGTTCTTTTGTGGAAAACACTTTCTTATACAGGAGCTTCTCCTGCTGATCCAGAAAGCACTGCAGTACCGCGTCATCAAACCGCTCTGTCATTTTTCTCTCCTTAAATACTTCCAAATCCGCTTCTCACCCCGGTTTCCCGCTGTGGAAATTGCCTTAAGCAGGCCATTCGCGGTACACTCTGTCTGAGTGCAGCGCCTCTGTGCAGCCTGCCAGCTATCAACCTGAAAGCAACCTGACGCACAGCGAAGCAAACCAGACAGAGTGTACCGTGGACGGCCATCACCAGGTCATATCAACCCCAGCAGCTCCTCCGGCCTCTCCACAATCTCCTGCGCCCTGTACTTCTCCAGCTCCTCCCGGTCCCTGAAGCCCCACAGTACACCCACAGTCAAAGCCCCGGCAGTGTTGCCCGTCATCATATCCGTGGCAGTATCTCCCACATACATGACCTCCTCAGCCTCCAGATCCCAGCCGGACAGAATTTCCTGTACGCCCTGGGTGCTGGGCTTTTTGGCGATTCCCGGCCGGTTTCCCAATACCGTGTCGAACAAATCCTTTCCAAACAGGCTGTACACCACCTGCTGCGTCTCCTCATGGGGTTTGTTGGACAATACCGCCAGTCTGATCCCATTGGCTTTCATGGTTTGAAGAGTTTCCATCATCCCCGGATACACGGTCACCTGATCCATGCAGTGTTCCTGAAAGACAATCCGGTATCTGGCGTAAGCCTTTTCATATAATTTTAACTCCTCATCCCCGGAGTAAATCAGACAGCGGCGAATCAGGGTATCCGCCCCATTTCCCACAAAATAACGGTACTTTTCCCGCGCAATCTCCGGAAGCTTGCAGGCCCGCATGGCATAATTGCCGCAATAAGCAATGGATTCCAGCGTATCCGCCAGCGTCCCGTCCAGATCAAAAATCACGCCTTTGATTTTCCCTGACACAGACACAGAAGGGGCGGCGCAGCCATTCATACAGATCAGACCGCAGCTTTTCATCTGCGCGTAAAGGGCAGCTAAGGGCAGCCCCACCACATTGCTGTAATCTCCGCAGATCTCCGTCACATAGGGAGCAAACTCGTTCTGAATCCCATAGGCTCCGGCCTTGTCCAGGCAGGTTCCTTTCTCCACATAATCCTGAATCTCCTCCACGGAAAGGGCCGCGACTTTTACCTCAGTCATGTCATAGAATGTATGAGTCTTTTTTTTGCCCTGATCCATCCACAGAAGCGTCACTCCGGTAAAAACCTGATTGGCATTTCCCGAAAGCTTCTGCAGCATTTCCACAGCGCGCTCTTTTGTGCGGGGTTTTCCCAGTATCAGCCCGTCCAGAGCCACAATGGTATCCGCCCCTATGACAAGGCTGTCTGCCTGCTGTTCATCGGAAAGCCTGTCCCACACATTCTCAGCCTTCTGATCGGAAAGCTGGGTGACAATCCTGGAGGGTCTTTTTTCCGTAATGGTCTCCTCACAGTCGCTCACAAGTACTTCAAATTCCCAGCCGGCCTGCTTTAGCAGCTCCTTTCGTCTCGGGGACGCGCTGGCAAGCACGATATTTTTTTTGCATTTCATGTAGTCTCATCTGCCGCCATCCTTGGAATGAACACGCGGCCTATCTCCTCCTTCTCATGATGCAGCTTCGCGTTTTCCACCGCCTGTGCGCAGAAATATGCCTGGCTGCCAAATCGTTCCTTTCCTCTTAAGTCTATTTTTTCATACGTCCCGTCAGGCTGTAAAATATGAGCCTTCAGTGTATCCCTCAGCTGCGTATCCAGTATCCCGTAGGCCTTTTCCTTGAGCGCCGGATCCTCAATGGGAAATAAGATCTCAACTCTCCGTTCCAGGTTTCTCGGCATCCAGTCCGCGCTGGAAGCGTAGATCTCCTCCTTACCGCCGTTCTCAAAGTAAAAAATCCTGCTGTGCTCCAGAAAATATCCCACAATGGACCGGACGGAAATGTTCTCTGAGACCCCCGGCACGCCTACTTTCAAACAGCAGATACCGCGGACAATCAGATCAATCTTTACCCCCGCATTGGAAGCCCGGTAAAGAGCCTCTATCACATCCGGATCACAGAGGGAATTCATCTTGGCAATGATCCGGGCGTCACGCCCCGACTTCGCGTAATCCGCTTCCCTGTCAATCAGATAAATAAACCGGTCCTTCAGCCACAGCGGCGCCAGGGAGAGCTTATTCCAGTGCAGCGGCTCCGAATAGCCGGACAGCATATTAAATACCGCCGTAGCGTCCTCCCCAATGGCATTGGCACAGGTCAGCATCCCCACATCTGTATACAGCTTTGCGGTAGAATCATTGTAATTGCCGGTGCCCAGGTGAACATATCTGCGGATGCCATCCTCCTCCCCCCGGACCACCAGTGTGATCTTGGAGTGGGTCTTTAATCCCACCAGGCCGTAGATCACGTGACAGCCGGCCTTTTCCAGCATCTTCGCCCAGCCGATATTGTTCTCCTCATCGAAACGGGCTTTCAGCTCCACAAGCACAGTGACCTGCTTGCCGTTTTCCGCCGCCTGGGCCAGAGCCGCGATAATGGGAGAATTACCGCTGACCCGGTACAGAGTCTGTTTGATTGCCAGCACCTGAGGATCTCTGGAAGCCTGCTGCACAAACTGAACCACCGGATCAAAGGATTCATAAGGATGATGAAGCAGCACATCCTTCTCCCGGATCAGTGCGAAAATATCCTCGCAATCCACAAAATCCGGATGCGTCTGAGGGATAAAGCTCTGAGCCTTCAGGTGTTCGAAGCCCTCCTGTCCGTAAACCTTCATCAGAAAAGTCAGATCCAGAGGACCGTCGATATAATAAATCCCGTTCTCTTTCACGGACAACTCCTTTTTTAAAAATTTTAAAAGATTTTTGTCCGCGTCCGCTTCCACTTCCAGGCGGATGGTCTCACCCCGCTGTCTCTTCTTGATCTGATGCTCAATTTCCTTGAGCAGATCCTCAGAATCGTCCTCATCGATATCGAATTCCGCGTCCCGGGTGATGCGGAAGGGATGCACACACTCAATACGGTAATTCAGAAACAGCTTATCCATGTTCCGCTCGATGATTTCCTCCAGCAGAATCAGGTTTCTGACACCGTTTTCCGATACCGGAAGCTCCACAACCCTGGGCAAAAGTCCCGGCACCTGCACTGTGGCAAAATCCGGCTCCTCCCCGTTCTTTGCGGTTTTCTTGCGTACCAGCGCGCCCAGGTTCAGGGACTTGTTTCTGATCAGCGGAAAGGGCCGGGAGGAATCCACCGCCATGGGGGTCAACACCGGGTATACGGAATTCATGAAGTAGCGATCCACAAACTCCGCCTCCTTTGGCGTCAGATCCTCGTGCCGCTTTACGATCCGCAGTCCGTTCTGCAGAAGGCCCGGCACCAGAGAACGGTTCCAGGTACTGTACTGTGTCTGCGCAAAATGATGGATTTCCCCATCCAGGGCGTCCAGCTGCTCCCCCGCCGTCATGCCCGCGATATCGCGCCTCTGGGGATGTTCATCCGCCTGATCCTTCAGGCTGGCCACGCGAACCATAAAAAACTCATCCAGATTAGAGGAGGTGATAGACAAAAATTTCAGCCGTTCAAACAGAGGAAGACTTCTGTCCCTGGCTTCCTCCAGAATCCTGAAATTAAATTTCAGCCAGCTTAACTCCCGGTTCACATAATATTTCGGATCTTTGAATTCCTTTGTTTCCTTCACCATTTTTGCTTCCCCCGTTTCCATCCGGATTTTCCTTCCCTTTCTGTTCTCAGGCCCTCTGCGCGGTCTTTCTCTGCCGGATCACCACCTTCACGTTAAATACCTCCTCAAAGAAAGCGGCGCGTTCCGTCACCAGTCCTTTCTCCAGGGAAATATCCTGCTCCGTCTCCACGCTGATCACCAGCCGGTCATCTTTCAGCTGACACTTTACCACATCGAATTTCTGTTTGTGACTGCGGTCCAGTCCGTTGGCCACCCGCAAAATCGCCGTCAGTTTGGCGATGGTTAAATAGGTCTGGGAATCCACGCTTCTTCGCAGGGAATACTCCGCCTCCTCAAAATCATCATGGTTGAACCGCACAATGTTGGCCACCATCTCCTGCTCCAGATGGGACAGACCGATGATCTCCGTGGCCATGATGATGCTGTAGGAGCAGGCGCCCATGGTGGTAATGCTGATATATTTGCCGCAGTCATGAAGAAGGGCCGAGATCCGCAACAGCAGCCTTTCCCGCTTTCCCAGTCCGTGAACGCTCTTCACGCTGTCAAAGATCGCCAGTGCCAGCCTTTCCAGGGTCTCGCTTCGCTTTTTGGACCCCATATAGCGCTTGCTGATATTATTGACAGAGGCGATGATATCTTTCTCAAAATCATGATATTTGACGATCAGCTTATGCTTTTCCCCATAATCATAGCCGATCCCGTCACACAGCTCCGCCCCGGGGACCCATAAAAGCTCCGCCCCCGTCACCTCCATTACCCGCTTCAGCAGGATACCGGAAAGCATCATGGTATCAATCCGGTCCTCCGGCTCCTGCAAAAGTCTGGAGATTTCCATTTTATTCATGGTCCCCACACGATTCATCAGGCTGCCAAACTCCTCGCTGCTCCAGAAGCCCTGTCCATATTCATGCCCGTTCTTTTTCATCAGATAGCGGGAAATATGCTCATCCACCATGATTACGTTTGTAATCTTCTGGCCTTTCAGATACATGCGCTTAAATACGGACAGCTGAGGATTTGCCAGCTCCAGCACCAAAGATTCCGTATTCTGCTCATCTGCTTTCAGCTGCAGCAGCTGATCCTGAAGACGCAAAAGTCCCAGCCGCAGCTGCTGAGTACATACCAGAGTATCCTTGTCAAACAGAGAGATCTGCAAGCCTCCGCCGCAGATATCCACAATCGCGGTTCCCTGTTCAATAATGTGCTGGAAGGTTTCGCTTTTGGCGGCAATGGCTTTGTAATTCAGATATCGCTGCTCGGTATTGCTCAGGACCTGGATTTTGATGCCCGTCCGCTGCTCCACCTGATCGCAGAAAAGCAGGGTGTTGGAAACCTCGCGAAGGGCGCTGGTGCCATAAGCCGTGTACTCTGTCACCCTGTAGCTTCTCATCACCGCCTGGAACTCCTTGAGGATATGGAAAATTTCATCCATATGCTCGTCCTTGATCCTGCCAAGGGCATGAGCGTCCGTTCCCATGTCCATACTGTGTCTCAGGCTTTCAATCTCCCTCATCTTTCCATCCTGATATTCAAAAATCTTCATGGACAGACCAAAGGAGCCCGCTTCGATTGCCGCGAATAGTTTCATTGCCATTTTCATTCCCCTTCATCTCATTTTAGAGACAGACCATTACTTTGCCATTAACAGAAGTCTCAGTAATTTCCAAGGATTTTCATGTTTGAGGCCTCCTCTCTCAGTCCCCGCAGCGCGTTCTTCACCGCACTGTCTGAGAGATTGCCCTCGAAATCAATGAAAAACCGATATTCCCAGTTTCTGCCCTCAATAGGTCTTGATTCAATCTTGGTCAGATTCAGGTTATTAAAAATAAAATGACTCAGCATGTGATACAGGGAGCCGCTTTCATTAGGCACCTCCAGACAGATACTGATCTTTCCCGCGTCCGCACGGAAAATCCTCTGATTGGTGACCACAATAAAACGGGTACTGTTGCCTTTCACGTCATTGATGCCGCTTTCCAGCACCTCCAGCCCGTAAATATCCCCGGCAGAGGAACCGGCAATGGCCGCCTGATCAATTCGTCCGTCCGCCGCCACCTTCTGTGCCGCAAAAGCGTTATTCTTCATGCTGATCTGCTGCCATCCCGAGGCACTTAAATACCTGGCGGTCTGCATCAGAGACTGGGGGTGGGAGTAAACCACCCGGATATCTTCCTTTCTCGCTCCCGGCAGCGCCAGAAGGCACTGATTGATCTGGATAATCTGCTCTCCCACAATATAATTCTCAAATTCCTGTAAAAGATCATAGATCTCACTGACAATGCCCGCCGTGGAATTCTCAATGGGCAGCACCGCGAAATCCGCGCTGCCCTCCTCAATGGCGCACATAGCCTCACGGAAGGTATCCACATGGAAGCTGTTCACCTGATTTCCGAAAAACTGCCGCATGGCTGCCTGAGAATAGGCCCCTTCCGCCCCCTGGAATACCACCCGGGAGTTTTCCGTATCCAGCTTCTCCACCTGAATAAAGGGAAGCCTTCCTGTGGCCCCTGCCTGGGCCAGCATCTGATATTGCATCTTTCTGCTGGTACTCATAATCAGCTCAAACAGCTCCTGGGCGCCGATACGGTAGGCGTCATTTTGTACCATACCCCTGACAGAATCAATCTTCTGCCTTTCCCTTGCGGAGTCAAACACCTTTTTGCCGTTTTCAATCTTATACTGCGCCACCTGGCGGCACACATCCATACGCTGCTCGTAAAGGTTCACGATCTGCGTGTCTATTTCATCGATCTCTTCTCTCAATTTTCCTAAGTCGGTCGCCATCCCATCATTTCCTTTGTCTGTGTTCTTTTTCTCATCCGCGGATTTCCCGTTTACCTGCCCTCGATGGCTTTCGTCACCTGCTCCAGCACATCAAAATATTGCTCAAAGGTCTTTTTACAGCAGCCCGGATTTTGAATCACAATTCCCTCTGCCCGGGTACCGGTCAGCGCAAAGCCCATGGCCAGCCTGTGATCCTCACAGGTCTCAATCACCGCAGCTTTGGGAAGGCCCGGTTCAATCCGGATGCTGTCTTCCCGCTCCTCTACCTGAATGCCCATGGCGCGCAGATTTTTTGCCATGGCAGAGAGCCGGTCGCTCTCCTGTCGGCGGATATGACCAATGCCTGTCATCTCCACCGGACTGTCCGCAAAGGGAGCGATGGCCGCCAGCGTAATGGCCTGATCTGAAAAGCTGCGCATATCCACGCTGACGCCCTTCAGCACGCCGTCTGCCGGACCTGTCACCCGGACGCCCTGCGCTTCCTCTGTCACCTGACAGCCCATGCGGGCTAAAAGAGAGGCAAAGGCCACATCTCCCTGAAGAGAGCCATTTTGAGAAGTCCCTGCATGAATTCCGGGGACTGTCACCGATATTCCGTGAATTGCGGCCAGCGCCCAAAAGTAACAGGCAGCCGAAACGTCCGGCTCCACCGGATAATCCAACGCCCTGTAACCCTGTCCGCCAAAGACCACAAAACGCTTCTTTCCAACACGGCTGACGCTGACGCCAAACTGTTCCATCATTTTCACCGTCATGTCAATATACGCCATACCGTGGCTTCCGCTGACGTCAATGGTAAGTCCTCTCTCTGCCAGCGGCGCGGCAATCAGCAGAGCACTGAGAAACTGACTGCTCTGATCGATATCTACCGTAACATGATCTGTCAAAATGCCATGCCCCTTCACCACCAGAGGGAAATGTCCCGGGTTTTGGGTACACTCAATTTCAGCTCCCACGCTCCTGAGCGCCTCAATCAGAGGCTCCATGGGCCTGCGTCGCATCTGTTCGGAGGCATCCATCAGAAACTCTCCCTGATTGCAGGCCAGATACGCTGCCAGAAAACGGGCCGCGGTTCCCGCGCTGCCCACATAAACGGACCCCTTTCGCACCGGGAGACATCCTCCCAGTCCGGTCACCTCGATGGTGGCCGCAGCCTCATCCACCCGGGTCTCAAAGCCAAGATCCTGCACGCATTGCAGAAAATGCCTGGAGTCCTCCGAAAAAAGGCAGCCTCTCAATGTGCTTTTGCCCGATCCCATCACCGCCAGCAAAAGCGCCCGGTTGGTAATGCTTTTAGAGCCCGGTACGCACACCGTCTGAATCGGGTTCCTTTTTGCTTTGATCTGTCTGATTTCTTTTTTTTCTTCCGTTTCCATCCGGCAACCTCATTTTACCACAAATCTTCCATACAAAGAAGAAGCGATTTTCGTTCCAATGTAAAATTTAATCAAAATCCGAGGGCATCCTCTCCGTTTTGTAGCTTACACTTTCACCGTCATAGACGTCCTCAAGAGACAACCCCTCCTCACTATAATAAATCACCTGGTTCTGACAGTAAATACTGTAGATTCCCTGTCCGGCCATCTCCCACAAAAATTCCAGACTTTCTTCCCCAAATTCCGATGAAATATAAACCGGCATCATCTCCAGCATGATCTCCGCGCTACTTACATCCGCGCTGTAACACAAAAGCCCGGGAAGAGCGCTGGTACAGCGGCCGGTGTCAGGGGACAGATAGCTGTATCTGGTCTCTCCATTCCCGTAGGTATAGTAAGACACATCGTCAGTGGAATATACCGGAAAATTTTTCATCATCACAACGCTCATGGGACCCTCGTAGGAAAAGGCAGCTGCCTGCAAGGCGCCGCTTTCCTGATCGTCTATCAGGTTGATTCCATAGGTCACCTGACGCTCATCCAGACACCGCACATACCCATCCACACTGCTGATCTGTCCGTTGGTATATCCGCCGGCAACCAGCTGTTCGGCCACATAGTCCACAATAAACGCGTTTTTCATCCAGAAAAAGTCCAGATAAGAAGTCAGCCCGTATTCATCGGCAAACGCCTCATATTCCTCAGAAATCTCCAGCCGGACTGTGTAATCCCCCAAAAGCACAAGCTCAATCGCTCCATTGGAAATGAATGAACAAACCTGCTCAAAATAGACCTCCTGATCCTCATTCAGCTCCGGATCATAAACCGCCGCTTCCTGATCGTCATTGCTGGCAAAAACAGCGTAATACTCCGCGTACAGAGGTCCCAGATACAGATAAGAAAGCTGATCTTTCATCTGTTCAAAAGCCTGGTACAGCACAGGCTCCACCACAATATCCTCATTCACATGTCTATTGATGTAATAAATATTGTGAACATCCTCATACTCCACATCCGCCTGGAAGCTCTGGCAGGCCAGTTCCAGCGCGTCTGTGTAAATCAGTACAATGGCCTTATTCTCCGCGGTGGTTCCCAAATCGGTGGTTCCCAGTTCATATTGCAGCTCAAAGGAAGCGCTCTCCATAATATCCGCAGCCGAATCCGGAGAAATGGTGGTCCAGCCGGAATCCACCGTAAGCCAGCTCGACACTGCGTACGCCAGGCTACTGCCCGCGATCAGCACCAGGATCACCACCAGAAAAATCCGCAGCCCTACATGCTGGTCCGAAAGCTCCACCCGCTGTACCGGTTTGGGATGGGGTAAATCTCTGTTATCTCTCGCCGTTCTCTTCGCCACTTCATTTTCTCCTTCTGCCGCTTTTCATCTCTTACACTAAAAGCGCCTGTACGCAGCACATACAGGCGCTTCTTTCCTCATTGGTAAAATAAAGATTTAAACGATTGCTATCACAATGAACAACAGCAATATAATCAACAACGCCACAATCACTCCAAAGCCGCCAATGGCTCCTTTCCTGCATGCCTTGTAATTGCGAATGTAATTGAAGTGCTTAAACGCAAACGCGGCAATGATGCCCAATACCGGCAGGAAGAAAGATAAAATAGAGAGAAGAATGCTGCCGGTGTCATGAACCGGTGGAAGCGTATAGTTCTCTTCGATAATCTTCTTTTCCTGGGAGACTTTCAGCTTCTGATCATACTCCGGATCCTCCGGATCCAGGATGGTAACAGACTTCAAAGGCTCGTTCTTCTCCCGAAGCGCCTTATATTCCTCAATCTCCTTCTTGTTGCCATAGACAAAGTGATTGTGTCCGATATCCACTAACTCCGGCTGGTCCACACTGTAATCGTGGATGCTGGGATCATAGGTGTAAAGCACCTTGTTCTTCTCCAGCGCCGGATCCGGAATCGGGATGGCGGAAATCAGGGAATGGGTATAGGGATGCATGGGGAAATCAAACAGCTCCTCCGCGTCCGTGACTTCCACGATGTTGCCCTTATAAATAATACCGATACGGTCGGAAATAAACCGCACGATGGAAAGGTCATGAGCGATAAACAGATAGGTCACGCCCTTCTCTCTCTGGAACTTCTTTAACAGGTTCAGCACCTGTGCGCGGATAGACACGTCCAGTGCGGAAATGGGCTCATCAGCCACTACCAGCTCCGGCTCCATGACCATGGCTCTGGCAAGGCCGATACGCTGGCGCTGACCGCCTGAAAACTCATGAGGATACCGGGTCAGATGCTCAGGAAGCAGTCCCACCTCGTTGATAATGTTCTCCACCTTCCTCACACGGTCCGCTTCATTCTCATACAGATGGAAGTTGTAGAGTCCTTCAGAAATAATATAATCCACCGTGGCGCGCTCATTTAAGGAAGCGGCCGGATCCTGGAATACCATCTGAATATTACGGATCACTTCTCTGTCCAGAGAATTGGGAATTTTGCCGGAAATCCTGACACCCTTATACTGAATCTCACCTGCCGCGCAGGGGTTTACTCTGATAATGGCCCGGCCAATGGTAGTCTTGCCGGAACCGGATTCACCGATCAGTGAGAAAGTTTCTCCCTTATAAATATCAAAGGAAGCGTTCTTAACCGCCCTGACCGCTTTGTCGCCCTTGCCAAAGGTAATGTCAACATTTTTTAAGGACAGCAGGATCTCTCTGCCATTCTCATCAATGGGTCCATGCTCAGGTAAATGTGTCACATGGGCCTCTTTTTCTTTTGCATTATTTGTGTTTGCCATGTTCCGCATCCCCCTAAATATTAAATGCTTTCATCAGTTTCGTGTGAATATCCTGAA
>JAJQGR010000020.1 GCA_021200345.1 Lachnospiraceae bacterium
AGTGGTATAGCATGATAAAGGAAATGTGCACAAATTTCGCCGATATTGTCTACGAGGGCAAATGGTTTACCCCCAAGCGGGAGGCAATTCAGGCCTTTGTTGAAGCCACACAGAAATATGTCACCGGCGAGGTAAAGTTCAAGCTTTATAAGGGCAATATCATCAAGGCCGGCACCACCTCTCCCTACTCCCTGTACAGCGAGTCCCTGGCAAGCTTTACCACCGGCGAGTTGTATGATCACCATGACGCGGAGGGCTTTATCACCCTGTTCGGTCTGCCCAGCAAGGTACGCGCCATGAAGATGATGGAAGTCGAAGGAAAAATGAAATAATGCAGCCCGGCTTCTTTATCCTGATTTATTTTGCTGCCGTCACGCTGATTGCTTTCGCGATGATGGGCATTGATAAGAGAAAGGCCAAAAGGGGGGCTTTCCGGATTCCGGAAGCCTCCCTCTTTCTCTCAGCGCTTCTCGGCGGCAGTCTCGGCTCCCTGGCGGGCATGCTGATCTTTCACCACAAGACAAATCACTGGTATTTTCAGGCTTTCATGCCTATGATTGGCCTGGTGCAGGTGACTGCCCTGCTGATGATTCTGCTGGTTAAGACAGGGCTGCTGCAATTTTAATCCAAGGGGGTACCCATGTTTGCTCTGCAAATTGACGAAGTGAAAATTTTTATGCAGCGGCTTCTAGCCACTTCCGCCTTTGATTCTTTTCTGTTTGTGGAGGGTGCGCTTCAGATGGGCATGAGCTATGAATTTGACGGTCATTTAAACCGGGATTTCTTTTCGGAGGAGGAGCTTTCCACGCTGCCAAAGGAGGACGCCTATCTGCCCTACAGTCAGGTGCGTCCGATTTTCTTTTCTCTCATCCGCGGAAAACATACCCCTCTTTCCTTTCACATAACTCTGCAGCTTGGAAGCGCAATGACCCGGGCTGTTCTTCATTCCGTTCCTTCCGCTTCCTGCGTAAAAGGACTGCTGCTGAATATCCGTTTTGACGGTCAAAGAGTCTTTCTCACGGGCGGGGTGAATTACAGCTCCTTTTCCCTGGATAAAGCTCCGGAACGGGCCTGGGATCAATGGCTGACAGACTTTGCCAAAAAGGTAGATTACTCCTAAAAATCAACTTGCTTTTCTCCCAAAAATGTGGTAGAATGCGGATAGTTTTGAGTAACGGGGGATTGCTCCGAACAGCTTATCCATATTCGTACATCAAAATGGAATTTTTATGGAGGTATCTTGAGATGAACAAAGGTACAGTAAAGTGGTTTAACAACCAGAAGGGTTACGGTTTCATCACTGATGAATCCGGCAAGGATGTATTCGTACATTACACCGGCCTGAAGATGGAGGGCTATAAGTCCTTAGAGGAAGGCGCGAAAGTAGAGTACGAGTTAACCGAAGGCGCAAAAGGCCCCCAGGCTGTTAACGTAGTAAAGTTGTAATTAACCGGAGACATACCACTAGTCAGATTACCGGTTTGCAAAACATAATTCGATGTATCCGTAATAGGCAGCTTACCTTTGTAACTCCTTTTTATCCATATATTGGTTATGATGCAGAAAAGAGTGCCAGCTGGCACTCTTTTTGCGTTCTCAGATTTTCTCTTTCTCCCGTCGGCTCCGCAGCAAAAACAGCATGGCAAGCGGAAACACAATCGCCGCCAAAAGTCCCGCGCGGATCCCATATTCCGGAAATGCGCCGGATACCGCACTGACTACAGACGGCCCCGCTGCACAGCCCACATCCCCCGCCAAAGCCAACAGTCCAAACATCAGCGTTCCTCCGTTCGGGCAGCCTTTCGCCGCCAGACTGAAAGCGCCTGGCCACATAATTCCCACAGACAGGCCGCACAGGCCACAGCCCAGCAAAGCCAAAAGCGGGTTTGACAAAAAGACCGCCATACAATAGCTGACAACGCAAAGCATCGCGCTGGCCGCCATAAATTTGTGCAGATCTATTCGTTCGCCCCGTTTGCCGTAAAACATTCGCGCACTGCCCATCAATATGGCGAACAGACAGGGACCCAGCAAATCCCCCACAGTCTTCGACACCTGAAGCCCTTCCTCCGCAAACAGAGACGCCCACTGAGACATGGCCTGTTCAGACGCACCAGCGCACAGCATCAAACCGAAAAACAGCCAGAACGCCCTGTTGGACAGCAATTTCCGCTCTGTCTGCCCATCCTTCTCCTGGGCCAGAGTATAGATAGGAACCTGCGAAAAAACGAACAGATTGGCAAAAGGGACGATACTCCACAAAAGAGGCAGCATGTACCAACGCTCCATCCCAAATACCTGAAAGCCGATGGTAGAAAATATCACCACTGCCACATGCCCCCAGCAATAAAAAGAATGCAGAAGACTCATTGCCGTCTCTTTCGCCCCGGAGGACGGCGTCGCCTCCACAATGGGACTGACCAGCACCTCAAGCAGGCCGCCGCCAATGGCGTTGCACACCATGGCGATCACCAGACCGGCATACGCGTTTTCCATGAAACGGGGCAAAATACCCATACATAAAAGCCCTGCCGCGCAAAACAGGTGGGCGGCAACTATCGCCGGCCGGTATCCGATCCGGTCTACATATTTTGCCGCTGCAAAATCGACAATAATCTGTGTGCCGAAATTAATCGTGATCAGAGAACCGATCAAACCGATGGAAATTCCCAAACTGTTCTGAAAGGTCAGAAACAAAAGCGGCGGCAGATTATTGATAATCGCCTGCACAACGTAACCCACATAGCAGGCATAGATAGTGTAAGTGTTATTGTTTCGTATCATATATCCTCACGCCTTGTGAAACAGCCCGTTTTCCGGAAATTCCTGCAGCAGCTCTCTGACCCCTTCCATATTCTGCGGAAGCTTTTCCCGGATAAAATCCAGGGCAAAAATGGTATTCAGACACCACTGGGATACAAAGTTGGTGCTGATCCAGGGAATTTCCTCCAGCACCCTTTGATTCCCCGCATTGGGCGTGTCTACAGCCGCAAAACCGTCCTGCTCTCCGCCTTGCATCAGGCTGCGGAACAGATACTGCCAGGTCTTGAAAGCCAGCTGTTCATCTTTTAGGTATGAGGCCCCGTAAGCCGCGATTCCGGCGGCCATAAAGGGAAGGGAAAACTGTCTGTTCCCAATGATGCCCCCCGACTCCTGCTGCTGCTTTTCCCGATCCAGATAATAAAAACTGCCGT
>JAJQGR010000120.1 GCA_021200345.1 Lachnospiraceae bacterium
GGCATTATGAAGGCATTGACGAGAGAGTGCTGGAAGAGATCGTCACGGATCGGATTTCCATCGGAGATTATGTGCTGACTGGCGGGGAGCTGCCGGCTCTGGTGATGATGGACGCTGTCAGCCGTCTGGTGCCGGGAGTTCTCCACAATGAGGAGTCCGCTCAGACGGAGACCTTCGACAACGATTTGCTGGAGTATCCCCAGTATACCCGGCCGGAATGCTGGCATGGGAAACAGGTGCCGTCTGTGCTGCTCACCGGGGATCATGGTAAAATCATCGCCTGGCGGCTGGAGCAGGCAAAGGAGCGCACGAAGATGCAGCGCCCGGATCTGTATGCCGCTTATGAATACCGCCAGCAGGTCATCCGCTGGCTGTCCCAAAAGAAGCGGCTGCACATCCATATGATGGAGCTTTTAAAAAGAGGACTGGGAGAAATTCTGGCTTTTGACCCTGAGGACGGCACGCTTTTATTGGAACACACCGGCGTAGTTATGCTGACGGCTGCCTTCCGCGAAGCGGGGGAGCGGCTGCTTGACGCTTCGCCCGTGGATTTGACAGGCCGTCTGTTCTGTGTCTGCCAGAAGGAGCTCATTCCTGTGCTGGAAGAACGGTATCAGACGACGGAGGCCAGGGGCTGCTGTCAGGCGTATTATACCCGCGGCGTTCCTCTGCCGGTGAGAAAGGATCTGGAGATCCGCGTCCTGGACGAAAGCTTTGCCGGGGAGATTTTTGCGGAATATCACGAGCTGATCACCTTTGAGGAGCTGGAAGAGCATCTGACCCGGGGACACATGGTCGGCGCTTTTGTTCAAAAGGAGCTGGCGGGATATATTGGCATTCACTCTGAGGGGGCGCTGGGAATGCTTCAGGTGCGCCCCAAGTACCGCCGCCAGGGAATCGCCGCGGCGTTGGAATCCTATATGATCAATAAAGCCCTGACCAGGGGGGAGATTCCTTTCGCTCAGATCTTTGAGGGAAATGAGCCCTCCCTGTGTCTGCAGAAAAAGCTGGGCCTGAACGTGACGGATATCATTTTATGGTGGGTGTTCTGAACGGGGGTGAAAAAATGAACACACAGTACGATAAGAGAAATATTTCCATGGTGATGGATATGTATGAGCTGACCATGTCCAATGGATATCTGAAAGAGGGTCTGAGGGACCGGATGGCCGCCTTTGATGTTTTTTACAGAAATAATCCGGATAACGCTGGTTTTGCCATCTTTGCCGGACTGCAGCAGGTGGTGGAATATGTTCAGAATCTCCATTTCAGCGAGGAGGACATTGTATATCTGCGGGGCCTGAATATGTACAGCGAAGAGTTTCTCCAGTATCTGAGAAATTTCAGGTTCCGTGGTGATATTTACGCCATGCCGGAGGGCACGGTGATGTATCCCAACGAACCCATCATGACGGTGGTAGCGCCTCTGATCGACGCCCAGCTGATTGAAACGGCCATCCTGCTGGAGATCAATCATCAGTCTCTGATTGCCACCAAGACCAACCGGATTGTGCGCTCGGCGGCAGGAAAGCCGGTAGCTGATTTTGGGGCCAGACGGGCTCATAACGTGGACGCAGCGGTTTACGGGGCAAGGGCGGCCTATATCGGCGGCGCGGCAGGCACAGCCACAGTGCTGGCGGGAGAGATGTTTGGCATTCCCATTACCGGGACCATGGCTCACAGCTGGGTCATGTCCTTTGACAGCGAATATGAGGCTTTTGCGTCTTTTGCCAGAAATTATCCGGATTCTGCCTCTCTGCTGGTGGATACTTACGATGTGTTAAGGAGCGGCGTCCCCAACGCCATTCGTGTGGCCAAAGAGGTGCTGGAGCCCATGGGCAAACGCTTAAAGAGTATCCGGCTGGATTCCGGCGATCTGGCGTATCTGTCCAAGGAGGCCAGAAGAATGCTGGATGAGGCAGGCCTTCAGGACTGCATTATTGTGGCATCAAACTCACTGGATGAGTATACCATCCGTTCTCTGCGGGTACAGGGGGCGGTGATCGACAGCTATGGTGTGGGTGAGAAGCTGATCACCTCCTCCACCCAGCCGGTGTTCGGCGCGGTCTATAAGCTGGCGGCTATCAGCGAGAACGGAAAATTCGTGCCAAAGATCAAGGTGTCCGAGACCGCGGAAAAGATCACCAACCCCGGCATCAAAGAGGTTTACCGGGTGTATGATAAAAACGGCAAGGCAGTGGCTGATTATATGGCGGTCAAGGGGGAACAAATTGACGCTTCCAGCCCGGTCCGGTACGTGGACCCTGTCCAGTACTGGAAGAACCGCTGCTTTGTGGACTGCACCTTCAAGCCTCTGCAGAAGCAGATTTTTAAGGATGGCGAGCTTGTCTATGATCTGCCGTCCCTGGAGGAAATCAGGAAATATGTCCGTTCCCAGCTGGATCATGAGATCTGGCAGGAGGAGCAGCGGTTTGAGAACGCTCATATTCATTACCTGGATATGAGTCCGGCCATGTTTGAGCTGAAGATGAGTCTGCTGCACGAGGAAAATAAATAGTATGACTGCTGAATGGAAAAGCAGGTTCAGGGTGTGTGGCTAAGGTCTGTATAAAACAGATCGGAGAAAGAAAGGAAGGAATAAGAGTATGGGCAGATCAGGAATGGGTGGCGGCGCAGGCGGTGCAGGCCGTTCTGCAGGTGGACACAGCGGAGGCGGACGCTCCGGCGACGGAATGGGTGGACGTTCCGGCGCGGGTGCGGGCCGTTCCGGAGCAGGAGCCGGCAGACCGGCGGCGGGCAGACCCGGAGCAGGTGCAGGGCACCCGGCAGCAGGCAGACCTGTGGGCGGCGTGGGCGGCCCGGCGGCAGGCAGACCGGGAGGAAGAAGACCAGGACCGGCGCCAGCGCCCCGGGGACCGGTAAGACACAGGCGCAGACCCTTTGTCAGACCCATGCCCTTTGGACTGGTCAGCCGTTTTGCAACCGATTATCTGGTGTGTATGGCGGTGCTGGAAGCGCTGGAGCGTCTCTGTCAGGGCTATGGGACATACGAGGACGAGATGAGATGCAGGGACTTTTTTGGCAGAACGCTGCTGGCCAGTGAATATTACGACTGTTATCTGTGGATGCAGGAGTATATGAGGGAATGCTGGTAAGATCGTATTGTAATTGATCGTTACTATTCACGGCCACTTTAAGCTCACCTTCTTGAAGAAAACTAAATAACTT
>JAJQGR010000305.1 GCA_021200345.1 Lachnospiraceae bacterium
CTTTTTCTTGGAATCTTCAGGGTTGCATTGCTGTTTATTTGTCAAGGTCCTTTGTCACTGTTTCTCAGCGGCAACTCGTATAATCTATCACACTTTTATTTCTTTGTCAACAACTTTTTTAATTTTTTTGACTTTTTCTTCGTGTTGATGATTATAAGAGGCACTCTTGCGGAGTGCCTACTTAATATACTAAAAGTGTTAAATTTTGTCAACTATTAAATTTTACCATATTTTAATCGGATTTTACCCACAATTTTGCCAATGGAAGCTTTCACCCGGCAAAATTCAATGCTGTCTAAAGGAAGTCAAACAGACTGATCTGGTTGCTTTCCGGAAGGTTCTTCAGGATGCCAAGGTCGCAGAGTTTGTCTGTGATCGTCTGGGATACCTTTGCCCTTTCTCTGAAATCATCCTTACTCAGAAACTCTCCTTTGGAGGCCGCCACCGCAATAGACTCCGCCGCGCACTCGCCCAGACCGGCAATACTGCTCAGAGCAGGCATAATCTTTCCATCTATGATCTGGAAATTTCTGGCGTGAGCCTTGAAAATATCAATGGGCAGGAACTCAAAACCTCTGGCGTACATTTCCAGCACGCTCTTCATATCCTTATAGGTATCTTCATCCGTCTTGGTCCATTTGTCTCTTCTGGCCTTCAGCTGCGCCATGTTCTTTCGCAGGTTCTCCTTCCCCTGACACATCAGTTCATAATCAAAACCGGAGGCGCGAATGCTGAAATAAGCCGCATAATAGGCCAGCGGATAATTAATTTTAAAATATCCAATCCGCCAGGCCATCATCACGTATGCCGCGGCATGGGCTTTGGGGAACATGTATTTTATTTTTTTACAGGACCAGATATACCAGTCGGGGACATCATGCTCCAGCATGGCCTGCTCCATCTCAGGCTTTAAGCCCTTCCCCTTACGCACACTTTCCATAATGGTAAAGGCCATGGAGCTCTCCACCCCCATACGGATCAGATAGGTCATAATATCGTCTCTGGTACAAATGGCGGTACCGATGGTCGCCTTTCCTTCCAGAATTAAGGTCTGGGCGTTTCCCAGCCATACGTCGGTACCGTGCCCCAGTCCGGAAATGCGGATCAGGTCAGAAAAGCGCTGGGGTTTGGTATCCCTGAGCATCTGAAACACAAACTCCGTGCCAAACTCCGGGATCCCCAGGCTTCCCAGATCCGTGCCGTCGATATCCTCCGGAGTGATCCCTAACGCAGAGGTATTCTGGAACAGACTCATCACCTGTTTGTCGTCCAGGGGCACTGTGGTGGGATCCACGCCGGTCAGATCCTGCAGCATACGGATCATGGTAGGATCATCATGTCCCAGAATATCCAGCTTCAGCAGGTTATGATCGATCGAATGATAATCAAAATGAGTAGTGATGATATCCGTACTCATATCATTGGCCGGGTGCTGCACCGGGGTGAAGGAATTGATATTTTCTCCCAGGGGCAGTACGATAATCCCGCCGGGATGCTGGCCCGTGGTACGGCGCACCCCTGTACATCCCATGCTGATACGGTTGATTTCACAGCCTCTCTTAGTGATTCCTCTTTCCTCATAATACCGGCGCACATAACCGTAGGCGGTCTTATCCGCCAGCGTTCCCACGGTTCCAGCCTTAAAGGTCTGCCCCGCCCCAAAAATAACCTCCGTGTATTTATGGGCCTTGGACTGGTATTCTCCGGAAAAATTCAGGTCAATATCCGGCTCCTTATCTCCCTTAAAGCCCAGAAAGGTCTCAAAGGGAATATCAAAGCCATCCTTGGTCAAAGACGCGCCGCATTTCGGGCATACCTTATCCGGCATATCACAGCCGCTGCTGCCCTCGCTTAAGGCCTGCTGTATCTCTGGTCCGTCAAACTCAGAATAATGACATTTTTTACAATAATAATGGGGCTGCAGAGGATTGACCTCGGTAATTCCCGCCATGGTAGCCACAAAAGATGAACCCACAGATCCCCGGCTGCCCACCAGATAGCCGTCCTCGTTGGACTTCCATACCAGCTTCTGGGCAATAATGTACATCACCGCGAAGCCGTTTTTGATGATGGAGTTCAGCTCCTTCTCCAGCCTGTTTTTGACAATATCCGGAAGCTCTTTCCCATACATCTCGTGTGCTTTCGTGTAACAGATCTCCGTCAGCGTCTTGTCAGAATCAGGAATCACCGGCGGACATTTGTCCGGCCGTACCGGGGAAATATGCTCAATCCGGTCGGCGATTTTATTGGTGTTGGTAATCACCACTTCTTTTGCCTTCTCCGCCCCCAGATATTCAAATTCTTTCAGCATCTCCTCGGTGGTGTGCAGATACAAAGGCGCCTGAGAATCCGCGTCCGCGAAGCCCTTCCCCGCCATAATGATGCGGCGGTACACCTCGTCCTGAGGATCCAGAAAATGAACGTCACAGGTGGCCACCACAGGCTTATTAAACTGCTCTCCCAATTCCACGATCCGCCTGTTCAGGTTTCTGATATCCTCCTCAGAGTGCACGTTGCGCACCTTATCAGATTCAATCATAAAGGCATTATTCCCCACAGGCTGTATTTCCAGATAATCATAAAAGGACACGATATTGGCGATATCCTCGTCGCTCTTTTCATCCAGCAGGGCTCTGTAAAGCTCCCCTGCCTCACAGGCACTGCCGATGACGATGCCCTCCCGCAGCTCATTCATCAGGCTTCTGGGCACCTTGGGCACACGGTTAAAATACTTCAGGTGAGATTCGCTGACCATGGTATACAGGTTCACCCGCCCTATATCATTCTGCGCCAGCAGAATAATATGGTAAGAAGGGAGTTTGGCAATGGCCTCCGTGCTGGCGCGACCCATGGAGTTAAGCTGGATCAGCGTCTCTATCCCCTTTTCCTCACACATACCGATCATTTTCAGAAAGATCAGAGCTGTACATTCCGCATCGTCCACCGCTCTGTGATGGTGCTGCAGGGAGACCTTGAGGGTTTTGGCAACTGCGTCCAGTGTATGCTTGTTCTGTCCGGGGAGAAGGACTCTGGACAGGGCCAGGGTATCCAGATAAGTATAGGTAAAGGGATAACCCAGCCGTTTGCAGTTTTCTCTGATAAAGCTGGTATCAAACCGGGCATTGTGGGCTACCAGTCCGCAGCCTTCGCAGAATTTCAGGAATCTGGGCAGGACCTTGTCTATTTTCTCCGCGCTGCTGACCATATCGTCGGTAATGCTGGTCAGCTGGGTAATTTCAAAGGGAATGGGCGTCCCGGGATTGACAAACTCAGAGAATCTGTCTGTGATCTCTCCTTTTTCCACCTTCACCGCGCCGATCTCAATAATGCGGTTTTTGACCGGGGAAAACCCGGTGGTCTCAATATCAAACACCACATAGCTGTCCCGCAGAGTACCGGCCAGGTCCTCTCCCGCGGCAATTTCATTGGTGTCATCCACCAGATAAGCCTCACAGCCATAAATCACCTTAAAAAAGTTCTCTTTATCCGGCTCCGTTCCCGC
Organism: Lachnospiraceae bacterium; assembly: GCA_021200345.1. Taxonomy (GTDB): domain Bacteria; phylum Bacillota; class Clostridia; order Lachnospirales; family Lachnospiraceae; genus RGIG6307. The sequence goes on from JAJQGR010000305.1 coordinate 3,503, forward strand.
TTCCTTACAACGGGCTTTCTCCGCTTTCCACAGATCCTCCCATACATGGTTGGCTGTAGGGAAAGACTGCACCACACCGTGATCCGTGATAGCGATGGCTCTATGCCCCCAGCCATAAGCCCTCTTAATAATATCACTGACCTCGGAGACACCGTCCATATCGCTCATTTTGGTGTGACAGTGAAGTTCCACCCGCTTCTGGGGACTGCGATCCTCCCGTTTGACAGTGAAATCCGCGGACTTTTTGATACCGGCCACAGAACCGATGGTCAGTTCCTTATCAAAATTGTCCATCATGGTCATGCCCTTCAGCTTCAGAAAGGCGCCCTGTTTGACGCTGCCGGTCAGCTCTTCCACCTGATCCTTGCGGACAAAAATCTTGATGGTGATGCTGTCCGTAAAGTCCGTCATGACAAACGAAAGGATCACCCTTTCGTTTCTGATTTCCCGCTGTTCTATGGAAATCACCTTGCCGTGAATAATAACTTCCCCCATTTCTCCCAGAATGTCTTCCATTTTAACGATGGGACCTTCAAAATCCCTGCCGTAAATTACATCCGGATTGTCACCGGATTTCAGCGCCCGGCGATACTGGGGTTTGCTGCCTGTAGATTCCGCACTCCCCGCCGCGAATCTTTTTTGTGCGAATCCGTTCTGCTGATTCGCTGTCTTCGTATTGTTTACGTCTGTTTTCTTTTTGTCACTAGAAGCCTTTTGCTCCGAAGCGCTCCTGATTCCCTCCATTTTCTTTTCAACGAAAACCGCTTCCTCCGCATCCTCCTCCTGCTTTTTGGGCTCCGCGTAACTGTAAGTAAAAGAAACTGCCAGCCCGCATCTTTCAAGGAATACCTTATCCAGAATGGCCCGCAGTTCTTTTTCCTGCATATGTGCGAGGCAGTTATCCTCCATCTCCACATGAATGCGATCCTCGGAAGGATAAGTGATCTCCGCGTTTTTAAACATAATATAAAGGACGTGGCTGTATGCTTTCAGTTCCTCCAGAACAGAATCCCGGTAAAGCTCCATCACCGTCTTTGCATCATACTGGCTGCTCAGTTCAAAGCGCTCATAAATTTTAAGCTGCCAGGAATCTCTGTAGGAGCTGAGCATTCCGTTTAATATTTCCTCCACCCGAAAAATGTCTTTTTTGGGAATCAGGAAACTGCTCCTGATATAGACACGCAGCAGATGCTGGCTTTTCACGCTGGCCACCCGGGTCACGGTTACCTGACTCATCAGGTCATTCAGCCTGCCCTCCAGCTTTAAATATGGGAAAACCTCCAGAAATTTCTTTTCTTCCATTACTCAGACTCCCAGTGATCCAGCTCATAGCGAAGAGTCTCCAAAAGCTCAGACTCCGGCACTTTCTTCACAATCTGTCCTTTTTTGATCAGGAGCCCCTCGGAAATGCCGCCGGCAATACCGATATCGGCTTCCTTCGCTTCTCCGGGGCCATTGACCACGCAGCCCATAACCGCCACCCTGATGTTGAGCGGATAGCCTGCCGCCATGGTTTCCACCTGATTGGCCAGACTGATCAGGTCAATTTTGGTCCGCCCGCAGGTGGGGCAGGAAACCACTTCGATTCCTCCCTTTCTCAGTCCCAGAGTGCGCAGAATCAGTTTGGCGGATTTGACCTCCTCCACCGGATCACCGGTCAGAGATACCCGAATGGTATCGCCGATACCCCGGCTTAAGATCAGTCCCAGTCCGATGGCGGACTTGATATTGCCGCTCCAGACGGTGCCCGCCTCAGTGATCCCCACATGAAGAGGATGATCCGTCTTCTCAGAGAGCATCTCATGGGCCTCTACGCACATCATTACATCAGAGGATTTAATACTGATCACCAGATTGTCATACCCCAGATCTTCGATCAGCCTTACCTTGTCCAGGGCGCTTTCCACAATTCCGGCTGCAGTGACACCGTGATATTTCTCCACCAGATTTTTTTCCAGGGAACCGCTGTTGACGCCCACACGGATAGGAATATGACGATCGGAGGCTTCTTTCACTACCGCTTTCACCCGATCAATGTCGCCGATATTACCCGGGTTAATGCGAATCTTGTCAGCGCCGTTTTCCATGGCGGCAATGGCCATCCGATAGTCAAAGTGAATGTCCGCTACCAACGGAATATGAATTTGCTTCTTGATCTCGGGAAGCGCCTCAGCGGCTTCCTTTGTGGGCACGGTGCAGCGGATGATTTCGCAGCCGGCCTGCTCCAGCTTCAGGATCTGGGCAACGGTAGCGTTCACATTTTCCGTTGGCGTGTTGGTCATGGACTGGATCAGAATGGGGTTGCCGCCGCCGATCAGGCGGGAGCCGATTTTAACTACTTTTGTACTCTCTCGCATAAAGGATTCCCCTTCTATTATATAAAGTACTTTACCGTTTCCGTAGGCAGCCGGTAATATCTCAGAAAAAGATATTTTTGATATCGTTGAAGAACAGAAATACCATCAAAACCATCAACAGCATAAAGCCGATGGTATTCACAACGCCTTCTTTCTCAGGCGGAACCGGCTTGCCGCGCACCAGTTCCACTCCCATCATCAGGATCCGGCCGCCATCCAGGGCGGGAATGGGAAGTAAATTGATGATACCCAGGTTGACGCTGAGCAGGGAAGCCAGATTCATCATGGTCAGAAGAACCGACAGCCAGCCTGCGGGCTTCACCGCCTCGTAGGTCTCGCTGACAAGATTGGCTACGCCTACCACACCGGACACATCCTCACTGCTGACCTGTCCCTGAATGATCTGTAACAGGCTCTTATAAACGGAAGTAGCCGCATATCGAACTTCATATACTCCATACTGCAGTGCCTTTAAGCCCGTAAACTGCACATATTCACCGCCGGTAATGCCCATATAATACCGGCCCTCCTCCTCATCATACAAAGGGGTAAAGGTATAGGTCAGGCGCTCTCCGTCTCTTTCCACCACAATGGTGTAATCCTTTCCCTGGTTGAGCTGGGAGATCACCGATACCTCACGGTACAGATACACTCTCTCACCATTCACGGAAATAATGGTATCTCCGGCCTCAATTCCCGCTTCCTGGGCAGGATAGCCATCCATCACGCTGACCACCACCGGCAGATCCGTCAGAGAGAAATTAACAATAATCACGCTGAAAATGAACGCAAGAATGATATTGGCCAAAGGCCCCGCCACCACCGTGGCGAATCGTGCCCCCAGAGACGCGTCATTAAAAAACTTTCCCCCCGGTCTGTCATTTTTGTCTTCCAGTGCCCGGCTCTCCGGCACATTGTCCTGCCCTCCGGCCCCCTGCGTCACATCATCTTCAAACACACAGGCGCCCCCGATGGGCAGAGCTCTCAGAGAATAAATGGTGCCTCCCTTTTCAAACTGGGCGATCTTGGGCCCCATGCCAATCATGAATTCCACCACATGGATGCCATTCATCTTGGCTACCAGCAGATGTCCCCCTTCATGAGAAATCAGCAAAACCCCCAGGATAATGATGAATATAAGTATAGACAAACTGAACCGTCCTTCCTGATCTTTTCATTTACTGCATTTCCCGGATATGTGCGTAGGTTTCCTGCTCCGCAAAGAGAATTTCCTCTACACCCGGGTCAGGAACCGGCACATGCCGTTCCATGCACTCCTCAATGATATCTGTAATCTGCAAAAATGAGATTTTTTTCTGCAAAAATAAAGCCACCGCCTTTTCATTGGCCGCGTTGAATACAGTAGGCATGGTGCCGCCGGTGCGTCCCGCACTGATCGCCAGCTTCAACGCCCGAAACGTGTCAGTGTCCGGTGCTTCGAAAGTCATCTGACCCAGCCGGTAAAAATCCAGCCTCTCCCCTGCCAGCGGTTTTCTGTCCGGATAAAACAGGGCGTACTGAATAGGCAGCTTCATATCCGGCGTACCAAGCTGCGCCATAATCGCGCCGTCCTCATACTCTACCATGCTGTGAATCACACTCTGAGGATGCACCACCACCTGAATCTGATCATAATCCACGCCAAAAAGCCATTTTGCCTCCATAACTTCCAACCCTTTATTGACAAGAGTGGCGGAATCAATGGTAATCTTACGGCCCATGGTCCAGTTGGGATGCTTTAGGGCGTCCTCTACCTGCACATGTTTCAGCTGCTCTCTGGTCTTCCCGCGGAAAGGACCGCCGGAAGCGGTCAGCAGAATCTTATGAATTGGGTTGTGCTGATTGCCCTGCAGAGACTGAAAAATGGCGCTGTGCTCGCTGTCCACCGGCAGAATGGAAACCCCCATTTCCCTGGCCAGAGGCATAATGATGTGACCGGCTGTGACCAGCGTTTCTTTATTGGCAAGAGCAATGTCCTTTCCCGCTTTCATGGCGGCAATCGTAGGACGAATGCCAATCATACCCACAATGGCTGTGACCAGGATTTCAACATCCTTACAGGTCGCCGCCTCAATCAGTCCCTCCATCCCCTGACAGACTCTGATATCCGTATCCGCCAGACGAACCTTTAACTCTTTATACGCCTCTTCCTCCCACATCACTGCCAGCTTCGGGGAGAACTCCCTGGCCTGCTTTTCCATCAAATCCACATTGTGTCCGGCGGCCAGCGTTTCTACCTGAAGCTCAGGGTTGGCGCGAACAATCTCTAACGTCTGTGTCCCGATGGAACCGGTGGAACCAAGAATTCCTATTTTTTTTATCATATCATGTTCCCCATTTAAATCGTAAAGCCCGGCAGAAGGTACATCAGGAAATACACGCAGGGCGCGGTAAAGATCACACTGTCAAAACGGTCCAGTATGCCTCCATGACCGGGAATCAGCTTCCCATAATCTTTCATATTAAAATCTCTTTTGATGGCGGAGGCGGCCAGGTCGCCGCATTGGGAAATGACGCTGCCAACGCCGCTGACAAAGGCAACCGCGCCGGCATATTCCGCGCCAAACAAAAGGTTGCCGAAAAGGGCTCCCAAAAGGGCCGCTCCCACAATTCCTCCGATACAGCCCCCACAGATTTATGCGGACTGAGTCTGGGAAATGCCTGATGATTGCCGATGGTCTTTCCTGTCAGAAGCCCCACGCAATAGGCGCAGGTATCGCTGCCCCAGGCACTGACAAAAATCAGCCACACAGCCTTATGCCCAATGCCGGGAATGGCGCTGGTAAGGCTGATAAAGGAAAGCATCACCGGCACATACACAAAAGAAAACACCACAGGGATGACCTGCGCCGCGTGATAAAGCGGAAACCGGATCACATACACCGCCATCAGCAGAATCACAGTAAACACCAGGATCCCGTATACCGACGTCACATCATCCGCCACATCCTGTCCCATCACGGACTGCACTGCCAGAATGACATAAACAGCAACCGTCCCGGCAAAAGCAACCGCTTCCAGCGGTCTGTTTTCTTTTTTCTGCACCCCCACGGCCTGCAGCATTTCCTGCAGTCCCACAATGGAGACAAAACAAAGCAGAGCGTTTAAGACCACACCTCCCAATTTCAGAGAGGCGGCCATCACAATCACGATCACCACGCTGCTGGCCAATCTGATCCAGAACATGCCTATTCCTCCTTCAACCCGCCAAATCTCCTGACTCTGTGATTATATGCGTCAATCGCCTTTTCCAGCTCTTTTTTATCAAAATCAGGCCAGGGAACCTCCGTCACGTACAGTTCTGAATAGGCAAGCTGCCACAACAGGAAATTGGAGATCCGTAACTCCCCGCAGGTGCGAATCATCAGATCCGGATCCGGATCCCCTCCGGTATCCAGATGTCTGGCGACAACATCTTCTGATATGTCCTCAGGCGCCAGTTTTCCTGCCGCCACTTCAGACGAAATCTTCTGAACCGCCCGGCGGATTTCATCCCTACCTCCATAATTGATCGCCACAGTGAAATGCAGCCCGGTGTTGTCCTTAGAAGACTCCTCCAGCACCGCAATGCTTTCCTGAATATCCTGATCCAGACGGGTTCTGTCGCCGATGATTTTCACACACATATTGTTCTTCTGGGCTGTCTTTACGCAGGTTTTCATATAATTGCGCAAAAGCATCATCAGCGCGTCCACCTCATCCTGGGGGCGGGACCAGTTTTCCGTGGAAAAAGCATAAACCGTAAGATACTGAACGCCCATTTTATAAGCGGCCTCGCAGATGGTCTCCACATTTCTGGCTCCCTGAACATGGCCGGTATTTCTGGGAAGCCCCTTTGCTTTCGCCCAGCGGCCGTTTCCGTCCAGAATGATGGCAATGTGCCTGGGCACTTTTTTTTCTTCTGACATAATCATCCTCACAATGACATAAAAGGACACCATAGAATATGGGGTGTCCTTTTCCGGGGCCGTCACAAACAGTTTTTTCATGACGGCCCGCCTCGTACGCTCTTATACAGTCATAATCTCTTTGACCTTCTCCTCAGTCAGTTTGTCAACTTCCTTTGTGTATTTATCGGTCATCTTCTGCAGCTTATCTTCCAGATTCTTCTGCTCGTCCTCAGAAATCTCGCTGGCTTTCAGCGCCTTTTTGATGGCGTCATTGCCGTCCCGGCGGATGTTTCTTAACGCCACCTTCTGCTCCTCGCCCTTTTTGCGGATACTCTTGGAGAGCTCCTTGCGGCGTTCCTCTGTTACCTCCGGGAAGATCAGTCGGATGACTGATCCGTCATCCATGGGATTGATCCCCAGGTCAGAGGTCATGATTGCTTTTTTGATGGCCTTAATCAGGGACTTGTCCCAGGGCGCGATCTGCAGAATACGGGGCTCAGGAACGGTCACGTTGCCCACCTGCTGAATGGGGGTGGGAACCCCGTAATAGTCCACCCTGATCTTATTAAGCACATTGGGGTTTGCCCTGCCAGCCCTAATCGCCGCAAAATCACTGATCAGATAATCCACGGATTTCTGCATTTTCTCTTCGTAAGAATTTAAGGTTGTGTCCATATTTTCCTCCCTGTTTTGGGGCAGACGCCCTCATTTTTTATACAATCACTTTCGTCCCGCTGAAATTGCCTTTCACCGTATTGACGATGGAATTCTCCTCATTTAAGCCAAATACCCACATGGGCATGTGATTGTCCCTGGCCAGAATGGAGGCGGTCATATCCACCACCTGAAGATTTCTGGCGATCACCTCGTCGATGGTGACTTCGTCATATTTTTTCGCCTCCGGATTTTTGGCCGGATCCGAGTCATACACGCCGTCAACGGACTTTGCCAGCAAAATCACATCGGCCTCCACCTCAACGGCTCTGAGCACTACCCCTGTGTCTGTGGAAAAGTATGGATGCCCGGTGCCGCCGGCAAAAAATACGACCATGCCTTTCCCAAAATATTTATTGGCCCGGTCCTTAGAAAACAGTTTGGTGAAAGAACCGCACTCAAAGGGGGTAAGCACCGCGGTTTTCATGCCGACAGAACGGAAAATCTCGGAAACATAAATGCAGTTCATCACCGTAGCCAGCATCCCGATCTGATCCGCCTTGGTACGGTCGATGTTCTCCGAGGTGCGGCCTCTCCAGAAATTGCCGCCGCCGGTGACAACCCCCACCTCAAAGCCGGCATCCACCAGCTCTTTCACCTGCAGGGCCACTTTTCGCACTGTCTCCTCGTCAAAGCCTGTCCGTTTCTCCCCGGCCAGGGCTTCGCCGCTCAATTTCAGCATGATTCTCTTCATGATCCTTCTCTCCTGTTCTAACAGCAATAATTGGATATAGTCTAGCATAAAAAAGCAAAGCCGGAAAGGGTATTCTTGAAAATTTATTTTTTTCTTAGAAATAACTCCTCCATGGTAAGCCCATTCCCCGGATGGTGCTGATAGGGAGCAATCTGTGCCATGGGGCGGAGCACAAATTCCCGATTGCACATGTCCCTGTGGGGAATGGTCAGCTCCCGGGTATCCATGATCAGATCCCCAAAGAGAAGGATATCCATATCCAGAGTACGGGGGCCCCAGTGAATCTCCCGGGTCCGTCCATAATCCGCCTCAATGGAATGGAGCTTCTTCAGCAGCTCCTGAGGAGAGTACAGGGTTTCTATCTGCGCCGCGCCGTTCAAAAAGTCATCCTGCTCCACCCCGCCGTATGGTTTTGTGACAATCCAGTCGGAGGTCTTCAGCACCCGGATCATGGAATCCGATTCAAGCGCCCTGAGGCTGCCCTCCAGGATCTGACGGGAATCGCCCATATTGGAGCCCAATCCCAGAAAAGCCTGCTGCCAGCCCCGATGAATGGTGACGGACACATCCTCAAAAGGAACCGGAATGGGGGCATGGGGCTTGCTGACCTTTAAGTCAACACCACGGATCAGAGGATAGGTCAGCAGCACTTCCCGGACGCAATGCTCCGCCGCCGCCTCGATTAAATCAAAGCTGTGGGACTCCATGGCTTTTTTTAAGGTCAGCGCCACCTCCCCATAATGAGTGGACAGGGCCAGATCGTCCGTAACTCCCGCAGGGTGCAGATCTGTATGTAAAACAGCTGTCACATAAAAAAGCTGTCCTTTTTCTTTTTCCTCCGGAAAAACGCCGTGATAAGCGTAGATTTCCAGGTCTCTGATTTCTATCTGATCCATATCGTCCTCTATCTGCATCTCCAAATCGCCTCCGTCATGCGCACAGCCCTTGCGTTTTTCTCCGCGTCATGAACCCGCACAAACTGCCAGCCGGCCTGAACCGCCATGACCGTGGTAACCAGGGTGCCCTCCTCCCGCTCCTTTGCCGGAAGATCAAGAGTCAGTCCGATCACGGACTTTCTGCTGGCGCCCAAAAGCCAGGGATAATCCAGGCCTCCTGCTTCCGGATCGCATAAGTCCTTCATGTGAGCCAGCACCTGCAGGTTATGTTCATAAGTCTTGCCAAAGCCTACCCCGGGATCCAGAATGATTTTATCTTCCGCGATTCCCTCCCTCCGGGCAATTTCCAGGGTCATTTTCAAATCCTCAATCATTTCCGCAAACAGCTGCCCGTATTCCGCAATTTCTCTGTTATGCATCAGGCAGCAGCAAACCCCGGATCTGGCAATCACCGAGGCCATTTCTCCCTCATCATAGCGCAGCCCCCAGATATCGTTAATCAGATCCGCCCCGGCCTGAATGCCCGCCCGGGCGACTTTGGCCTTATAGGTATCCAGGGAAATGGGCAGATCAAACCGCGCTTTGACAGCTTCTATCACCGGCGCCACACGTCCGATCTCTTCATCGTCGGACAGCTTCGTGTAGCCGGGTCTGGTGGATTCCCCGCCAATATCCAGAATATCGCAGCCGGACTTTTCCAGTTTCTCCGCCTGTCGCAGGGCAGAGTCCAGTGTGCTGTAGGATCCGCCGTCGGAAAAAGAGTCCGGCGTCACGTTTAAGATCCCCATAATATAGGTATGTTCTCCAAAGAGAAATTCTTTTTTGCCAATGAGCATTCTGTCTGTCATATCAGTGATTCCTTTCATTGAATATCAACGAACCAGAGCCTGGCCGGATGATCAATGTTTTATCAAGTATATCACAGAATCTGAATAATAGAAAAGGAATTTCCCATAAAAATATGCACACCTCAAAAATAAAAGAATCCAGATCGCACCACATCCGGATTCTTTTGCTTTTACTTTTTTATTTTCCGTTAAAGGCATCCTGCAGGAAATGATCCGCCAAATCCTCCCACAGGTCAAAATTGGGATTCCCGATGCCATCAATAATTTTCCACCCCACATATCCGTGAGGATGACCGGAGAAGGTATGGATTTCCACCGGGACTCCCTTTTCGGTCAGTTCCCGGTACAATGCGTTCACATTGTCCACTCCTGCCAGATCCCGGCGCCCCACCGCAAAAAATGTGGGAGGATAGGATACCGAAGAATCATCATAATCCGTACCTCTGTGCCTGGCTCCATAAACGCAAAGCTGCGCGTTGGGACTTCCATCATACGCATCCAGCGCATCCGGTTCATAATTTTCAAACCAGTCCTTTACTTTCTGACCACGGGAATAATAGCGGATACACTCATCAACCGCAATTCCTCCATTGGAAAAGCCTGCAAGAATCACACGGTTTTCATCAATCCGGTATGTGTCAGCATGTGCCCGTACATACTGCACCGCACGCGCTGCGTCCGCGGCACATTCTTTCCCCGTCCACGGGCCACGATTGGGTCTGCTGTTCAGGATAAAGCACTGATAGCCCTTCTCATTGAAATCCAGACACACCTGGTAGCATTCATTTAAGGTATTCATTCCATGCTCTCCGCCCGCAATTGTCAGTAACGCCCCCTTCGGCGTCTCGCTCTCAGGCAAAAGCATTTCCAGCAAAAATGGTTCAAAATCCGGGTCATGGAAATATCGATAATCCGGGTTCTCAGTATAAACGGTTTCCCGCGGCATCTTTCCCTCCGGCCACAGAAAGATCCGGGATTTGGACCGGTAAGAGACTTCCAGGTCCTTTCTCATGGATACAAACGTCTCCTGAAGCTTCTGCCTCTCCTCCCTGTTTTCACACTCCCTGACTGCAAAAGCCAACCTGCACATTTCGGCCAGCTCCTTTACCGGGTAATCGATCGGATTCTCAAACAGCGGCACCGCCAGGTGCTCCTCTTTCAAAAAATCCACCTTTTCTTCCAGCAGGGGCAGCAGAATCGTCTCTGCCACTTTTCTGCCGCCGGCTGCATTCAGATGAACACCGTCGCCAAGATGCATGCCGTCCCGCATCAGGTGCGGATTTTCATCTCTGCGCATGACCTGATCCAGATCTATCACACCGTCGGCACTGCACTGAGTCCGGATCCGCTCGTTAAAATCCAGCCGGATCTGCTCCGCCTTTTCCCTGAAATCAGCGTCCAGACAGCCAAAGGGCATCACTGTACTGACGTAGATTTTGCTTCCTTTCCCATGAACAATGGAAATCAACTTCTCCAGCCCGTTCCACAAATCCTCTCCGGCAGGCGCCTGTTTTTCCTGAAACGCGAAGCTGTGGGTACAGTCATTGACCCCTTCCATACAGAAAACCACATCCGGTACCGTGTCAGAATACAAGTCCTTTTCTATCCTCTTTACTCCGGCATCTCCAAACAGCCTGCCATGTCCCGGCATGTCCTCCACCCAGGGAGCATCTCCAATCAGCCGATTCCCGCCAATTCCGCCATTGATCACTGTTATTTTACCCGGATATCTGCGAAACAGCATCTTCGTCAACGGATCACTGTAATAGGACATATGGGTGATGGAATCGCCAAACACCGCCACCGTCTTTACGTCCGCGTCCGTATTCACCGCAACGGCGCAAAGTCCTGCTGCCGCCCTGCAAGGATGGATGTCGCGGGCCAGAAAGGGCAGAACCTTCTCATAGGAAAGCTCCTCGCCTTCCCAGCTATCCCCCTGACACACGCGACTGTTCCAGGTCTGCGCCGCCCAGGTCACACAGACCGTTTTCACCGGATACCTCTCTTTGAAATAAATGGAAATTTCAAAATCCTCCAGGGAACTGACCTGAATTGCAAACTCATCGCTCCAAAAGACCTCCCCGGGCATGACCTGGATCCTGCTTCGCCCATTTTTTGTCACCTCTGCTTTCTCACTGAGG
>JAJQGR010000221.1 GCA_021200345.1 Lachnospiraceae bacterium
GATCATGTGTTTTACACCATGGCCGGCCCGGAGATCGCGGTGGCCACCCCCAAGGCCTACAGCGCGCAGCTGATTGCGGTATATTGTCTGGCGGTGCAGCTGGGAACGGCCCGTGGGCAGATCTCAGAGGAATATTACGGAGAGCTGATCGGGGAAATGGCGGCGCTTCCGGATAAGATCAGCAAAATTCTGGAGGAAAAGGGCCGGCTTCAGTGGTTTGCCGCCAAGCAGGCCAACGCCCGGGATGTGTTTTTCATCGGCAGGGGCATTGACTACGCCATCAGCCTGGAGGGCAGCCTGAAGTTGAAGGAGATCAGCTACATCCATTCTGAGGCCTATGCGGCCGGAGAGCTAAAGCACGGCACCATCAGCCTGATCGAGAACGGGTCGTTAGTCATCAGCATTGTGACCCAGAGCGGTCTGTATGAAAAGACTGTCAGCAATATGGTGGAGTGTAAGAGCCGGGGCGCCCAGCTCTTTGGCCTGACCAGCTATGGTAATTATAATATTGAGGACACGGCGGATTTTGTAACCTATGTGCCCAGGACAGATGAGCATTTCGCGGCCAGCCTGGCGGTGGTGCCGCTGCAGCTGCTGGCCTATTATGTCAGCCTGGCCAAGGGCCTGGACGTGGATAAGCCGAGGAATCTGGCCAAAAGCGTTACGGTGGAATAGTGACAAATATTTCTGAAACTTTGAGAAAATTCTTGCCAAGCCCTTTTGAAAAGTGTATAGTGATGAGTATGAATAAAATGGCTGTGTTTCAGACGGCCGAGTAAGTGTTACATTCAGGAGGAATATATGGGTATTTTATTAACGGACAGCGCGTCTTCCACAGGCAGTCTGATTGCCATGGTTGTTGTATATGCGGTGATTTTCGGAGCAATGTATTTTTTCCTGTTCCGTCCTCAGAGAAAGGAACAGAAAAGGGTAGCGGCCATGATCGCCGCTCTTGAGATTGGAGATTATGTGCTGACAAACAGCGGCTTTTACGGGTCTGTGATCGACATTACCGAGGATACCGTGATTGTGGAGTTTGGCAATAACAGAAATTGCCGTATTCCCATGCAGAAGAGCGCCATCGCCCAGATTGAGAAAGCGAGCGGCGATCAGCAGTAAGAATGAAATCACAGGAAGGAGACTTCCGCTTCGGCGGAAGTCTTATTAAGTCAAGGGAGGAAACTGATGGACAATAAGAACGCGTACGCGCTGAGAGAGGATGACAAGGCCGGTTCCGTGTACCTGCAGGAGGATGTGGTGGCCAGCATCGCGTCTTTGGCGGCGACCAGGGACATTGACGGCGTGCTGGGAATTTATGATGGCAGCCAGGAGAGCAGAGGCCGGGGAATTGGTAATCCGGGAAAGGCTCCGAAAGGCGTCTCTGTGGATGTTCACCACGGCATTGTGGACGTGGATCTGAATATTTCCATCCTTTATGGCTACAATATTCCCGCCATCTGTCAGAAGGTGCAGACCAAGGTGAAGAGTATGATTGAAAATATGACCGGGATGAAAGTTGGAAATGTGAATCTTCGGATTGCCGGGGTGAGCATGGGAAAGGGAAGGTCATGACCAGATCAGAACTGCGGGAGGAGATCTTCAGGCTTTTATTTCGTGTGGAATTCAATGCGCCGGAGGAGATGGAGGAGCAAAAAGAGTTGTTTCTGGCTCAGGACCGGGAGCGGTTGTCGGAGAGCGACGAGGCTTATATTTCGCAGAAATATGACAAAATCGCCGCCATGCTGCCTCAGATTGACGCACTTCTGATGGAGAAGGCCGAGAGATGGAACAAGGAACGCATGGGCAAGGTGGAGCTGGCGATACTGCGGCAGGCAGTGTATGAGATCCGGGAGGACGATACGGTTCCGGCCGGAGCCGCCATTAACGAGGCGGTGGAGTTGGCCAAGAAATACGGGCAGGAGAGCTCCGGCAGCTTTGTCAACGGTGTGCTGGCCAAATTCGTGTAAGTCAGGCTGCTGTACAGCAGCGTGAATCCTTGAATTGCCGCAGGCACAGGCGTGGGGGAAGCTATGGCCAATGTGTATTCTGTCACTCAGGTGAATCATTATATCAAAAATATGTTCACGCAGGATTTTCTGCTGCAGGGGCTGTCCATCCGGGGGGAGGTCGGCGGCTGCAAATACCATTCCTCCGGGCATATTTATTTTACGTTGAAAGAAAAGGGAGCGGTTTTAAACTGCGTCATGTTCGCGGCATACCGGAAGGACCTGGATTTTACCCTGGCCGAGGGGCAGCAGGTGATCGCCACAGGGAGTGTGGAGGTTTATGAACGGGACGGCAAGTATCAGCTGTATGCCAGACGGATCCGGCTGGCCGGCAGCGGCGTGCTTTATGAGCAGTTTGAGGCCCTGAAGAAAGAACTGGAAGAGATGGGCATGTTTGACAATAGTTACAAACAGCCCATTCCCCGTTTTATCCGGACCCTTGGGGTGGTCACAGCACCCACCGGAGCCGCGGTGCGGGACATTATTCAGATCACCCGCAGGCGCAATCCTTTTGTGCAGATTCTGCTGTATCCGGCCCAGGTACAGGGAGACGGGGCGGCTTGGAGCATAGTCAACGGCATCCGTGCGCTGGAAGCAAAGGGCGTGGACGTTATGATTGTGGGCAGGGGCGGCGGCTCCATAGAGGATTTGTGGGCTTTTAATGAGCGGATTGTGGCGGAGGCTGTGTTTCACTGCTCCGTGCCGGTGATTTCCGCGGTGGGGCATGAGACGGACAATACGATCATTGATTTTGTGTCGGACTTGAGGGCGCCCACTCCTTCCGCCGCCGCGGAGCTGGCTGTATATGACGCCAGAGCTTATCTGGCCTCACTGGAGAGCCTTCAGGCCCAGCTGACCGGCCGCATGGACAGTAAGCTTTCCTTAAGCTGGGGCCGCCTGAAATATATGGAGAAAGTACTGGCGGCCCGTCATCCGGGGGCACGGCTCAGAGAGCAGCGCAATCAGCTGGAGCATTTGCGGGAACGGCTGAATTCCCGGATGGAGAAACGGATGGATGATTTTAAACGTCGGCTGGCCTTTGACAAAGGCCGGCTGCCGGATCTGATGGAGCAGAAGCTCACGGACTGCCGTCATCGGCTCAGGATTCAGGAAGCGGCGTTAAAGGGCCTGTCCCCGGA
>JAJQGR010000262.1 GCA_021200345.1 Lachnospiraceae bacterium
GGACTGGACAGACCGGTGATCGGCATGCATTTCTTTAACCCGGCTCCCGTCATGAAGCTGATTGAGATTATTCGCGGCGCCAACACCACGGACGAGGTATTTGACAGAGTGAAAGCCATCGCTGAGGAGATTGGCAAGACCCCGGTGGAGGTCAATGAGGCGGCAGGCTTTGTGGTGAACCGTATTTTGATCCCGATGATCAACGAGGGCATCTGTGTATACGAGGCAGGCGTGGCCAGCGTGGAGGATATTGACACCGCTATGAGACTGGGTGCCAACCATCCCATGGGACCGCTGCAGCTGGGCGACTATGTAGGACTGGACATTGTGCTGGCCATCATGGAAGTCATTTACTCTGAGACCGGAGACAGCAAGTATCGTCCGTCACCGTTATTGCGCAAGATGGTGCGTGCCGGCAAGCTGGGCGTTAAGACCGGAGAGGGCTTCTATAAATATAACTAAAATAAAAACGCGTCAGGCAGACTGTTTACACGGGCTGCCTGTCTGTGCTTGAATATGATTTTGAAGGAGATAAGAAAGACATGGATTTTACTTTAGGAAAAGAGTATGAAATGGCGAGACAGTTGTTCAAGGATTTCGCCGAAAAAGAAGTAAAGCCCCTTGCACAGGAAGTGGATGAGACGGAGCGTTTCCCCCGCGAGACTGTGGATAAGATGGCAAAGTACGGATTTCTGGGAATCCCGGTTCCGAAAGAATATGGCGGACAGGGATGTGATACGTTAACGTACGCGATGTGCGTGGAGGAGCTCTCCAAGGTTTGCGGCACCACCGGCGTTATCGTATCTGCGCACACCTCTCTGTGCATTGATCCCATCCTGACCTTTGGTACTGAGGAGCAGAAGCAGAAGTACGTTGTGCCGCTGGCAAAGGGCGAGAAGCTTGGTGCTTTCGGCCTGACCGAGCCCGGCGCCGGTACAGACGCCCAGGGGCAGCAGACCAAGGCGGTCTTAGACGGCGACGAGTGGGTCCTGAATGGATCCAAGTGCTTCATTACCAACGGTAAGGAAGCGGATGTGTATATTGTTATCGCGGTGACCGGCAAGGTGGAAAAGCGCGGCCGCATGCAGAAAGAAATTTCCGCGTTCATCGTGGAGAAAGGTACCCCGGGCTTTACTTTCGGTACCAAGGAAAATAAGATGGGCATTCGCGGATCCTCCACTTATGAGCTGATTTTCACCGACTGCCGCATCCCGAAGGAGAATCTCCTGGGACAGAAGGGCAAGGGCTTCAATATTGCCATGCACACCCTGGACGGCGGACGTATCGGTATTGCCGCGCAGGCGCTGGGACTTGCGGAGGGCGCCCTGGAGACCACAGTAGCTTATGTAAAAGAGAGAAAACAGTTCGGCAAGGCCATCGGTGCGTTCCAGAACACCCAGTTCCAGCTGGCTGACATGGCAACCAAGACCGAGGCCGCGAAGAACCTGGTATATAAGGCTGCTTTAAAGAAAGACGAATATAAGAAGAATCCGAAAGTCTCCTATTCCGTGGAAGCAGCAATGGCAAAGCTTTATGCGGCGGAAACCGCTATGGAAGTGACCACCAAAGCGGTGCAGCTGCACGGCGGTTATGGCTACATCAGAGAGTATGATGTGGAGCGTATGATGCGTGATGCCAAGATCACGGAGATCTATGAGGGCACCAGCGAAGTGCAGCGCATGGTCATCAGCGGCGCGTTATTGAAGTAAGACGGTAAAGAGAGGACATAAAATATGAAAATCATTGTTTGTATCAAACAGGTTCCGGACACCAAGGGCGGCGTCAAATTCAATCCGGACGGAACATTGGACAGGGCAGCCATGCTGGCAATCATGAATCCGGATGATAAGGCCGGTCTGGAAGCGGCTCTGAGATTAAAGGATGAGTATGGCGCGGAGGTAACTGTTCTGACCATGGGTCTGCCGAAAGCCGCGGATGCGCTGAGAGAAGCGCTGGCTATGGGCGCGGACAAGGCAATTCTGGTGACAGACAGAGTCTTAGGCGGCGCTGACACCTGGGCCACTTCTACTACTGTGGCCGGCGCCATCAGAAATCTGGAATATGACCTGATCATTACCGGCCGCCAGGCCATTGACGGCGACACCGCGCAGGTGGGACCGCAGATTGCGGAGCACCTTGGTATTCCGGTCATTTCGTACGCCCAGGATATTAAGATTGAGGGCGATAAGGTGGTGGTGCAGCGTCAGTATGATGACAGATATCATGTGCTGGAGGCAAAGATGCCCTGCCTGATTACTGCTCTGAGCGAATTAAATGAGCCCCGTTATATGACTCCCGGCGGCATTTTTGATGCCTGCAAGGCGGAAGTGATTACCTGGGGCAGAAAAGATCTGGTGGATGTGGATGATTCCAATCTGGGCCTGGCGGGCTCACCGACTAAGATCGCGAAGGCTTCCGATAAGGTCCGCAAGGGCGCTGGTGAAAAGGTAGTGCCGGAGTCTCCCGAGGACGCGGTCAGCTACATCGTCGGCAAGCTGGATGAAAAGCATGTGATCTAAAAGAGCGAGTGTGAGAGGTGAATAATATGAATTTAGAAGAATACAAGGGTGTATATGTATTTGCCCAGCAGGTGGATAACGTAATCGGCGGCATTGCCTATGAGCTGCTTGGCAAAGCGAAGGAGCTGGCAGCGGATCTGGATACCGATGTGACCGCTGTCCTGATTGGCTATCAGGTAAAGGATATGGCGGATCAGCTGGCCGAATACGGCGCTGACAGAGTCATTGTGGTGGATGATCCTGAGCTGGAGACCTACAGAACCGAGCCTTACGCGCAGGCACTGGCCGGTGTGATCAATGAGTTTAAGCCGGAAATTATGCTGGTAGGCGCCACCGCCATCGGCAGGGATTTAGGCCCCACTGTTTCCGCGAGAGTTGCCACTGGTCTGACCGCGGACTGCACGAAGCTGGATATCGGAGATTTCCCGCTGGTGGCTGTTCCCGGCAAGGAGCAGCTGCACAAGCAGCTTCTGATGACCCGTCCGGCTTTCGGCGGCAATACCATCGCCACCATTGCCTGCCCGAATAATCGCCCGCAGATGGCGACCGTTCGCCCCGGTGTAATGCAGAAGATCGCTCCCATCGCCGGCGCGAAAGCGGAGGTGATTGAGTATAATCCGGGCA
>JAJQGR010000168.1 GCA_021200345.1 Lachnospiraceae bacterium
CTAAATCCTCGGCAGCGTCATCTGTGTATAAGAGACAGTGCCAAGGCTGCCGGTGATAAAGTCATTTTGCATGTCTACAATGATCAGATATTTCATGTCGTTTTCTCCATTTTCTGTGGTTGGATGTGGTTGATGCTTTTTTTGTTTTTTGATTGTAACACATTGACTATTTCAGAGCAACCTCCTAATATAATATATAGTAAGCGGAAGGTTCCCTCGGGCTCTCTTGCGCTCATTATATCAGGATCGGAAAGAGAGGCGGCTTATGAAACTGACATTTATCGGCGCAACCCATGAGGTCACCGGCAGCTGTACGCTGCTGGAGATTGGCGGAAAACATATCCTCATTGACTGCGGAATGGAGCAGGGAACGAATATATATGAAAATATTCCTTTACCGGTGGCGGAACCGGAGATTGACTGTGTCTTTCTGACTCATGCCCATATTGACCATTCCGGTAACCTGCCCCTGTTGTATAAGAAAGGTTTCCGGGGGCAGGTGTACGCTACCCCGGCCACCTGCAGCCTGTGTGATATCATGCTCCGGGACTGTGCCCACATTCAGGAAAATGAGGCGGAGTATACCAACCGGAAGTCAAAACGGGCGGGCAGGGAGGAAGTAGAGCCGGTCTATGACATGAAGGATACAGAGGGGCTGTTAAAGCTGCTGCGTCCGGTGGAGTATGACCGTATTTACCGGATCAATGAGAATGTGACTGTCCGCTTCACGGATATCGGCCATCTGCTGGGCAGCGCCGCGGTAGAGCTGTGGCTTTCTGAGAACGGCGTTGAGAAAAAGCTGGTTTTCAGCGGGGATGTGGGGAATACCGATCAGCCCATTATCAAAGATCCGCAGAGGGTGAGGGAGGCGGACTGCCTGGTCATTGAGTCTACCTACGGTGACCGGCTGCATCCGCAGCGGGGAGAGTATCTGGAAATCCTGACGGCATATATTCAGCGCACTCTTGACCGGGGCGGGAATGTGATTATTCCTTCTTTTGCTGTGGGCAGAACCCAGGAGATTCTTTATTTTATCCGGGAAATCAAGACCCGGCATCTGGTGCATGGTCATGATGGCTTCCCGGTCTATGTGGACAGCCCTCTGGCCATTGAGGCTACAGGAGTGTTCATGCAGTGCGGGATGGAATGCCTGGATGAGGAGACGCGCGCCCTGATGGCTCAGGGTATCAATCCGTTGGTGTTTGAGGGTCTGCGTCTGAATGTGACTACAGAGGAATCCATTGCGCTGAATACGAATCCGGAGCCAAAAGTGATTATTTCCGCCAGCGGCATGTGCGATGCCGGGCGGGTGCGTCATCATCTGAAATACAATTTGTGGCGCAGGGAATGTCTGATCCTTTTTGTGGGCTACCAGGCGGCGGGCACTCTGGGACGCATGATTTATGACGGGGCGAAAAAGGTGAAGCTGTTTGGGGATGAAATTGCGGTCAACGCTGAGATCGGCTTCCTCCCCGGTGTCAGCGGCCACGCGGATAAACAGGGACTGCTGGACTGGCTGGACGGTTTTGAGCAAAAGCCTGGTCAGATTTTTGTCAATCATGGAGATCCGGATGCCTGTGAGGCTTTCACAGACTGCCTGAACCAGGATCAGGGACTGAATGCGTATGCACCATATTCCGGTGCTGTTTATGACCTGGCGGCAGGGGAATTTGTCAGAATCACGGAGGGAGTTCCCTGCCGGACAAAGACCGATGGGACTGGACAGAAGGAAGCGGGAGTGCAGAGGGCAGCAGCGCGGAAGCCGGCGGAAACGCGGAAGACAGCAGGAGCACAAAGGGCGGCTTCGGCCTATGACACGCTTCTGACGGCCCTGCAGAAGCTGAACGAGGCCGCAAAGGGATGCGAGGGCATGGCCAATAAGGATCTGCTGAGATACGCGGAGAGAATGGAGAGGCTGGCGGAGGAGATGAGGTGATCGGCTTTTTATCTGAATTGACTATATAGACGCCCGATTCTCATTTCTCCATTCTCTGGGGGAAACCCCGTATACATTTTTAAACGCTCTGGAAAAATGCAGTTGGTTTGGATAGCCCACTGCATTTCCTGTGTCCGCCACTGACATATCTGTCAGCTTTAAAAGCTCCGCCGCTTTGGTCATGCGGTAGGAGATGAGAAACTGCTGGGGGGATTTGCCCGTGGCTTCATGAAATATTTTTCCAAAATAACTTCTGTTCAGGCCGCAGACCGCGGCAATATCCTCCACGGTAATATCATTCTGAAAATTCTGTTCTATATAGGTAAAGGCTTCTTTCACATAGAAATCTCTGAGAGTGCTGCCCTGGCCGATCCTCATGGAGCCGGAGGCTCGCATAAAGCTGTCGATAAACAGGTAGAGGTGGCCGATCAGATGGAAAGGAGATTCCTCCCGGTGATCGACGATGTAGAGCATCTCATTTTTCATGGCTTCGGCTACATCCTTGCTGCGAACCTTATAGACCGGATTGTCCGGGCTTAAACCCGCAAGCTCCACGCATTCCTTGGCCCGCAGGCCGTCAAATTCCAGCCAGACGTATTCCCAGGGAAGCCTGCGGTCAGCGATATAGGTGCTGATCTGGCCGGGAAAGAGCAAAAAGCCCTGACCGCTCCTGATCTGGTATGTGATGGTCTTGCCCTTGTTGTTGTCGGCATAGAGGGTACCGGTGCCGGAGAGACAGTAGTGAAAGAGATAGTGGTTTCTGGCTGCCGGTCCGAAGGAGTGGGAAGGGTCGCACTGCTCCCGGCCGAACTGGTACAGACCCAGGTCTACGAAGTTTTCACTGGGGAAGACGGAAAAAATGACGTTGCTCATTTAACACCTCCTGGAAAATAATTCTGCCTGAGCCATGCCAACCCGGCGGAATTCTAATGGGCAGAGACTGCCCTGTCCGGACATTATATACCTTTATGCTACTTCATTTCAAGTATATTGCAAAAAAGCGGCAAAAATCCATAAAACAACCGAAATCAGGCCATTTATCGCAAGCATTATGATATGTTACAATGCTTTTATCCAACATGTGGAATCCCGGGAAATAGAAAATAAAAGGAGAAATGCTATGAAACCAGAGAGGGTAAGTCACGCAGGGATATCCCTGGGGCTTGCAGCCGCGACAGTTGCGATGGCAAGCGTCTCGCTGAC
>JAJQGR010000306.1 GCA_021200345.1 Lachnospiraceae bacterium
CCTACATGCCGGCGGTACTGGTGGAGGTTGGCTTTATCAACAATGCGCAGGACAACGCTCTTTTCGATCAAAAGTTCTATGCGGTGGCCAGCGCCATCGCCCAGGGGATCCTGGAAAGTCTGTAGGTATCAGGCCTTCTTCCCCGTCTTTTCGTGCAGCAGATACCACAGACTGCCGGTCAGGCACACGGAAGAATAGGTACCGCAGACAATGCCGATCATCAGGGGCAGGGCGAACTCCTTAATGGAGGTCACGCCCCAGATGTAGAGGCAGGCCACCATGACAAAGGTCGTCAGTGAGGTGAAAATACTTCTGGACAGGGTCTGGGTGATGGAGCTGTTGACGATGTCCCGGGTATTTGCGTTCTTTTTGGCCTCCTTCAAGTTCTCACGGATTCTGTCAAAAATTACGATAGTGGCGTTGATGGAATATCCTACAATGGTCAGGATACAGGCGATAAAGGTGTTGCCCACCGTAATCCTGGAAACAGCGTAAAAGCCCAGCACAATCAGCACATCATGCACCAGGGCGGCCACAGCGCTGATACCGAAGCGCAGATCACTGAACCGCAGGCGGATGTAAATCAGCATGCACACCACCGCCACCAGCACGGCGATCACCGTCTCCTGCCTGGTCTCGGAGCTGATGGTGGAGCTGATAGTCTCGGAGGTAATCAGCTCGTCATTGACCCCGTAATTTTCCACCAGAGCAACCCGAAGCGCTTCTCTCTCCTCCTGGGTCAGGGTCAGGGTCTTAATGATGACTTCCTCCCCGCCATCCGTCACCTGGGCCTGAATGCTGCCGCTGCCGGTAATCTCCTCAAACAACGGCACAATCTCCTGATCCACCCATTCCAGCGTCACGCTGTCCTCGAAGGTGATGGTGGTGGAGGTGCCGCCGGAGAACTCCAGTCCGAAATTCAGACTTCCCTCTCCGTTTGCTCCGTGATAAACCATGAAGCCCAGGCCAACGGCGATCAGAACGCCGCTGAGAGCAAAGAAAAGATGTTTTTTGCCCAGGAAGTTTATGGTCTTGCGCTCTTTTCCGATGCCGTAGAATTTCTCGCTCTTAAATCCAATGGCATAAAAGGCGTTCACCAGAAGTCTGGTAATCACCAGGGAAGTAAACATGGACAGAGCAATACCCAGCATCAGCGTCTGGGCAAAGCCCCGGATCACGCTGCTGCCCATGATCATCAGCACCAGGGCCGCGATCATGGTGGTCACATTGCCGTCCAGAATGGCGGAAAAAGCCTTATCAAAGCCAATTTTGATGGAGCTTTTCACTGTCTTGCCGGTAGCCAGCTCCTCCCGGATCCTGGCGAAAATAATCACGTTGGCGTCCACCGCCATACCGATGGACAAAATAATCCCCGCCACGCCGGGAAGGGTCAGCGTCAGATCAAAGCCGTGAATCAGCACCACGATGGCCGGCACATACAAACACAGGGCCAGCCCCGCGCAGAAACCGGGCAGGAAATACACCGCGATCATGAACAGAATAATGATGATCAGACCCACAGCTCCGGCCTGCAGACTTCTCTCCAAAGCCTCCCCGCCCAGCTGGGCGCCTACCACCTTATTGTATACTTCCTCCAGCTCCAGACTTAAGCTGCCGATACGGATGGTGCTGGCCAAAGCCTCCGCCTCCGCATAGGAAGACATACCGGAAATCTGGGCCACACCGTCGGTGATAGCGCTGTTCACACTGGGAACGCTTTTAAAGGAACCGTCATAATAAATTCCAATGGTCTCCTTGCCCGCCGCTTTCTGGGTAGCCACCGCGAATTTCTCCGCGCCCTCATCGGTTAATGTGAGCTGCACAATGTATTCCGTTCCGGTGGTGCCGGAGTAGGTGCCCGCCTGGGCGTCCGCCACATCTGTGCCGTATAGCACAATGGAACCGTCCTCCTCCAGCTCCTCAATGGTTTTAGTCAGCGCATAATAATAGGTAGTATCTCCGCTGGAAAAATTATAATTGCCGTTCTCATCCGCGCCTTCATAAAGAGCGTAATTGGCATTGCCGTCCGAATCCGTCTCCGCGATAAAATACAGGGCGCCGGGTCTGCCCAGCTCCGCCAGAATTTCATCCGCGTCGGTGATGCCCGGAATCTCAATGCTGAACCGATTGTCGCCCTCCTGGTAAACAATGGCCTCGGTGCTGTACTGCTGCACCCGGTCCTCCAGCTTTTGCTTGGTGTCGCTCATGTCCTCGGCGTCCGGAGTCTCATCCCCCACCACCTGATAGGTGATGCTGACGCCGCCGGCCAGATCCAGCCCCTGTTTAATATTGGAAGCGGAAGAACCCGCGTCCGTAAACCCGATCACCGCCTGATAGCACAAAACGGCAATCAGAGCGATAATCCCCAAAATTGCCAGATACCCCTGGTTTTTTTTCAGATGATTCATAGTTCTTTCCCTTTTCCTGTCCGCGATCAGCTTTCGCTGTACTCTTCTTCCCCGGTCTGCTGATCGTCCTCTTCCATCTCCGCCATCGCCGCCTTGATCATGATGGCGCACTCAATCCGCTTTCTCTGAAGCTCACAGCCCACATCATAGGCGTCATGGATATCCCCGTGGAAGTTATAGGAATTGGCGGCGCATCCGCCGCTGCAGTAATATTTGGCAAAGCAGTCCCGGCACTTGGGCTTGGCGTACACATTGCAGCACTTAAACTCGTCCACAATATCCTGTCGTTTAATCCCCTCAAACACATTGCCCAGCAGGAAATCCTCATTTCCCACAAACTGATGGCAGGGGTAAAAATCCCCCCAGGGGGTCACTGCCAGATATTCCGTGCCGCTGCCGCAGCCGCTGAGCCGCTTGGCCACACAGGGGCCGCCCTCCAGATCAATCATAAAATGGAAAAAGTTCACCGGCTTTCCCTGCTTTCTTCTCTCCAGCAGGTACTTTGCCAGCTTGTCATACTCCTCCAGCAATACCGGAATGTCTTCCTTGCGAATGGCGTAATCATCCTCCGGGCCTGCCACCACCGGCTCCACCGAAATCTGTTCAAAACCAAGCTCCGCCAGATGCTTCACATCCTCCGCAAAATCCAGATTTTGGTGGGTATAGGTGCCTCTCACATAATAATTGGTCTGATTTCTGCTCTCCGCCGCCTTCTGAAATTTCGG
>JAJQGR010000229.1 GCA_021200345.1 Lachnospiraceae bacterium
CTCCGTAGTACCACCCAAGAAACCGGCAAATCTTGTACGCGAGATCGCCGGTTAAGGTTTTATAGGACTCTCCGAGCAAGCAGTCAGTTCCAAAATATCTGCCCATTTTCTGCTCTTACCCTTTTCGGCCGGTTACTCATTCACCTCGAACTCAATCTCACTGTTCTTGATCAGCACCAGCTTGGCGATCTTGAAGCCATTCTCCACGGTCATATAATCATAGGAATCATTGTGGATTGGAATCACCAGCTCCACATCACTCTCTACAATCATGGAACCGCTGGCAATGCGAAGACCGCGTCTGGCCGCAAGACCATTTCGTGAAATCACAAGCCCCACATAGCCCTCCGGAATAATGAGCTGTAAACCTGTGGAAATCAACTCCGACTTGCCTGGCTCGATGGTCACAAAATGAGTGTCCATGCAGGCGTAAATGTCATAGCTGTCCACTTTATTGAGGGTAGGGATGATCGCGTTCTTTTTCAGTTTATTGACGACTACTTTCATAAAAAGTACCTCCATTTGCAGTTTATGAGTTCAGAGCCATGATTGCCGATAGCAAATACAACTCCCACAATTATCTGTATTATCCTATATTTTCTCTCAAATAGCAAGAGTTATTTATTCACCATCAGCTTTGTCATGGCACGGTTCAGTCCGTCCACCGTCAGCTTGTACATGGGAATCAAACCCTTAATTGCGGTCTCCGCCTCCCTCCAGGGAGCGTCGCCGGGAGCCATCTTGGGATTCAGCCAGACCACCTTTTTGAAGTGCTTCGTCACTAAAAGGAGCCATTCCCAGCCGGAAAGACCGCCGTTTGGTCCCCGATAATTGCCGGTGGTACTGTAAAGCTCCTCCGGCGCCATGGCCGCATCTCCCACAATAATCACCTTATAGTCGCTGTCAAGATTTTTAAACAGCCATTCTGTCTCAATCCAGTCGCCATTTTCACATTCCGGTGTTTTATAGAGATGAGAATAGATACAGTTGTGAAAATAGTAGGTCTTCACATCCTTATAGTGATTGGCCCTGTGCACAGACTGGAAAATTTCGTTGAGCAGACTGCTGTAGGGAATCATGGTACCGCCGGAATCCATTAAAAGAAGTAATTTGACCGCGTTTTTGCGGGGCTTTTTCATAACAATATGGAGCACACCGCCCTGATTGCAGGTTTTGTCAATGGTATTGTCGATGTCCAGCTCTGTCTCCGGAATATCCAGCTTTGTACTGAACTGGCGCAGCTTTCTGAGCGCCATCTGAAACTGCCGGTTATCGATCACCCTGTCATCGCGAAAATCCCGGTATTTGCGGGCACCCACCACCGAAAAGGCAGACTGATAACCGGTTGCGCCTCCCACACGGATTCCACCGATATTTCCTCCGGTATTCCCGAAAGAAGTCTTTCCCATGGTGCCGATCCAGTAAGAGCCCCCGTTGTGCTCGCTGTCCTGATCCCGCAGCCGGTCCTTAAAGGTTTCCTCCACCATTTCCTTATCAATGGTGACCTCATCCATCCTGTTCATCTCGTGAAGCTGCATCTCGTGAAAAAGGTCATTGATTTCTTCTTTATCCAGCCACTGCAGCATATTCTTGCTGATCTCGGTCTCCTTGTGGACAGGCAGGAAGCATTCCTCAAAGGCCATATCATACTTGTCAAATTCTGTCTCGGACTTCACAAGAATGGAACGCCCCAGGTAATAAAACTGCGTCATATTGCTGCCGGCCAGTCCCTGATCCAGAGCCTCCTGAAAGGTCAGCCACTCGCTTAAGGTCACCTTCAGTCCCGCCTTTTTTAAAGCGTCAAAAAAATTCTGAAACATGCTTCCTCCTGTGAACAACGACCTGCCCTAGAACTGGTTCATCTTCTGCTTCACAACCGCCAGATCCTCATCCTTTTTCACAATCACGCCCACAAAAGGCAGCTCTTTTCTGATCTTTTCCACAGGAATCCCGCCCAGCTGCAGCGCGTTGATCCAGTCAATCAGCTCCGATGTGCTGGGTTTTTTTCGAATATCTTTCATGGCACGGATATCATAAAAGACTTTCATGGCGTCCTCCAGTAAATGCTGTTCCACATCCGGGTAATGCGTTCTGACAATTTCTTCCATCAGAGCCTTATCCGGAAAATCAATATAGTGGAAAATACATCTGCGCAGGAAGGCGTCCGGCAGCTCCTTTTCCGCGTTGGAGGTGATGATTACGATTGGACGATGCTTCGCCTTCACGGTACGCTTTGTCTCGTGAATGTAAAACTCCATCTGATCCAGCTCCCAGAGCAGATCATTGGGGAACTCCAGGTCTGCCTTGTCAATCTCATCGATCAGTAAAATCACCTGCTCTTCACTTTCAAAGGCCTCCCCCAGCTTGCCCAGCTTGATATATCTGGCAATGTCGCTGACGCCCTCCTCGCCAAACTGTCCATCATACAGGCGCTGAATGGTATCATACATATACAGGCCATCCTGGGCCTTGGTGGTGGATTTAATATTCCAGATGATCAGCTGTTTGCCAAGAGAATCCGCCACAGCCTGGGCCAGCATTGTCTTGCCGGTACCCGGCTCGCCCTTAATCAGAAGGGGCTTCTGCAGGGCGATGGCCACGTTGACACTGGCTAAAAGCTGCTCACTGGCCACATATTGAGATGTGCTTGAAAATGTGTTGTCCATAAAATTGGCTTCCCTTTCTTAGTATACATTCGGTTTCTGCGTCAAATCTGTTTTCCGCCCAGAATCGCAATCGTGGCGCTGGCCCCGATTCTGGATGCCCCCGCGGCCACCATGGCCTGTGCTGTTGCCGTATCCCGGATGCCGCCGCTGGCTTTGACGCCCAGCCGGTCGCCCACCGTTGCCCGCATCAGAGCCACATCCTCAGCCGTGGCTCCGCCGGTTGAAAATCCTGTAGAAGTTTTCACATAATCGGCTCCGGCTTCCCCGGCAATCTCGCAGGCTTTCACAATTTCGTCTTTGGTCAGAAGGCAGGTTTCCAGAATGACCTTCAGAAGTTTTCCCTGGCAGGCCGCCTTTACACTGTGTATATCCTCTAATACAAAATCATATTTCAGATCCTGTATGGCACCCACATTCAGCACCATGACCACCTCGTCGG